>JAQTNB010000059.1 GCA_028714055.1 Candidatus Omnitrophota bacterium | reverse complement strand
GAAGAGATAAGGGTCATCTCGGGACAAAAATTCCAGCATCCGGTGGAAGACCTCCAGCCGGTGCTGACGCTGGAAAAGGTGGTCAAGCTCCAGGAGCGCGTCAAGAATATCGAGGTCTCGCCCAAGATATTCGATTACATCGTCAGGCTCGTGGCGACAACGCGTAAGATGGACGAGGTCAAGATCGGCGCCAGCCCCCGCGCCTCCATTTCCCTAATGAAGGCGACCAGCGCCTGGGCGCTTATCGAAGGCCGCGATTATGTCATCCCGGATGACGTGGTCAACCTCCTGCCGCTGGTGCTTAAGCACAGGATCATATTGCAGCCCAAGGCCCTGATCGCCGACAAAACCCCGGAGTTCATCGTCTCCGAATTGCTTAAGAACGTATCCATTCCTTAAGGGATTTGACATGCTCAGACTTTTCCTTAAGAAGTGGATATTCCTCGCTGCCATAATCTTCGCCACGCTTCTTGTGGCCTTAAGGACCTCCAAGGAGTTTTTCTTTTTCTTCTTCTGGTTCCTGGTCTCCCTCACCACCTTAAGCCTTGTCTGGATATCCCTCGGTTACTTTGCCGTCAAGATCCGCCTTGAACGCTCGATCGCCGGAAGGCTCGAAGAAGACGATATCCTGGAAGTAAAGACTACCGTCTATAACGGCAGCTTTATCCCGGTCTTTAACCTTGTGCTTGAGGATCACCTTTCCTGCACTACCCCCAAAGAACGCCACAAGAGGGTGCTCCTGGAATACCTGGGGCCAAAGTCTTCGGCGCGCCTGGATTACCGCTGCTGGTGCTCGCATCGCGGTAAGTACCGCCTGGGGCCCTATGTATTGTATATCTTTGACCCCTGGGGCCTTTTCTTCCTTAAGAAGACCATTCCCGTGTATTCCGAAATGTATGTCTATCCGCAGACCTTTTTTATCAAGAGGCTTCCGCCGCTGATCAGGGGCGTTGCCCCGTGGTTCGGCATAGAGACGAGCAGGGCAAGCGGCGACGAGCATGAGTTCTACGGCATCAGGGAATATAAGCAGGGTGACCCGATAAAAAGGATCCACTGGTTCTCTACCGCCCGGAAAAACCGCTTTATCGTCAAGCAGTTCCAGCAGCACGTTTTCTACCGCACGACCATCATGTTCAACCTTGAGAAAGACCGGAACTTCGGCAGGGGGAAAGACACCGTCACGGAGTATACGGTCAAGATCGTCGCGTCCCTGGTCAAGCATCTTGTCGAACGGGGGGTTTCGCTGGAGCTTATCGCGCACGCGCAGGAATTAGTGCACATGCCTTTTAACAAAGGGCCGGAGCACCTTGAGGATATCATGAAGTTCCTGGCGGTCGCCCAGCCGGAAAGCCGGGTAAGCCTGGGGGAGGTGTTCGACGAATTTTCCATGTTCGTGCCCCAGGACTCGACCCTGATCGTGGTGATGTCCGACCAGGACTGGGAGTACCTTCCGGTCATGCTCTCGCTTGAGAATAAGAACGTTTCGCTGGTGCCGCTGGTCCTGATAACCTCGTCATTCCTGGATGCCTCGGATAAGCAGGGGGAGATCAAAGAGATCAAGATGAATCTACCCAAGGTCTTTTCTGCTCCTCCGATATTCTTTACCTGCGGCGAAAACCTTGAAGTGCCGTTTTTAAGGTCCTGAAGATGGAACAGAAAGATAAATTTTTCCTCGCGGAACTGATCGCAAGCTTCCTGCTGCTGAACCTCATGGCGCTGGTGTTTGCCGGATCGCTCCAGGAATTCCAGGCATACCTGACTGTTGGCCTCCTGGCGGGCTTTGCGTTCAGTTGGCTGACCCGCGCCAAGCAATACCCCGCCGCCAGGATCGCCGTCAATATGACGGCCGTGGCTGCCTGCGTCTGGATCCTTTACAGCGTCCTCAACTCCTCCTTTTACTATACCGAAGTGATCCTCATATTCCTCAAGGGCGGGATAATCCTTGAAGTCATCTTAAGCTTTGACAGCTGCACCCCGGCGTCGCTTGCATACCTGCAGGCCCTCAGCCTTCCTTTGATGATGTGTTTCCCGCTTTTCATCAAGAAATACTCGCCCCTGCACCTGGTGCTCGCGCTTGCCTACCTTGTCTGCTGGGGGGCGCTTTTTAAAATACGCTTCTATGATTCTTTCCAGCCCGCCGTTTTCAAGGCCGCCGCGCGCAAATACGGGCTTATCTTTGGTTTGATCATGTTCGCGGCCGCGATCTTCACCTCCCAGGTATTCCTGCGGAGTATCAAGCTCGGCACAATCGAGAAGCGCGGGATACTGGCGACAGACGGCAAAACCATCAAGATGAAAGAGGACACGGCGGAGAAAGAATTTTACGCGCTTCAGGAAAAGGTGCAAAGCGAGGTGATGAAGCTCCTGCCGGACATCGAGAAGAAAAACAGGCAGGAGGTGCTCTACCAGCTCAGCTCCCTGATCAAAGACAGCCAGAACGTCCTGGAGACGAAAAAGGCGCACCAGGGATTGGTGGATTTCTTCCAGAGGCCCGGCCCGGGCTTACAGCACGTCGATACCAAGAACCTGACCATCCTGATGGACGAATACCTGGAGAAGAAGAACGAGTTCCAGCTCAAGAAGGCCAAAGATAACATGGTCGCCAAGGCAAAAAACAACCCTTTTAATATCAAGGAGAAGCTTTCCCTGGCTGACCGCGCGAATAAAATGCTGCAGGAGAATTCATACCAGAAAGTGAAGCAGGCGCAGCGCGAGGCCAACAAGATAACGGACGGCTCCCGCGTCTCAGGGCAGGTCAAGCAGGAGATGAAGGATATTGCCCGGCACATGAAGACGCTTAAGGCCATGCAGACCTATCAGGCCGAAAAGAAGCAGTTGTCTGACCGGCCCGGCGGCACCTCGGGGAAGGCGCAGGAACTTCTCACGCAGATCGATAAAATGGAAAAACAGGATGATTTTGCCAGTCTCGAGAAATCTTTGAAGGAGGCCGGCGACACAAGCGATCCCAGCGAAAAAGAGGCGTTCAAGGCCCTGGCCGCCATGACACACCTGAAGCAGGAGATCGTGCTCCAGGGAAAGGCCGCCGAGCTTAAGGAGAAGATCGAGCAGACGCAGGTCTCGCCGGAGACGGTCCGCCAGATGCAGGAGCTCCTGAACGCGGCGCAGGACGCGGTCAAGGCAGAAGCCCTCTCGCAGAGCGCGCTTGAATTGCAGCAGCAGGCGCGCCAGGAGCAGGTGCCGTTGGCAGAAGAGCTCAAAGAGTTGATGATGGTCAAGATGCACCTTATGCTTAAAGAGATAAAAGAGGAGACAAAAGAGGCATTAAAAGAAAACACGCTTCCCGACAAAGGAGAGGAGCTTCTGCAGCAGCTCGACCGGGTCGAGCTTCGCCAGGACCCGCAGGAGGCGCTCGCCGAGATACAGAAGATCAAGAACCAGGTTGAACGCATCCGCGAAGAAGGTTATATCCTGGCCAGGACCTCCGAAACCGTGCAGGACAACCTTACGCAGATGCAGGAGATCTTCATCCTGAAATCAAAGCTGGAAACGCAAGACTATCCTGAAGCCCGGAAACAAGAAATGGACTACCGCGAGGAGCTGAGGCAGCGCATCGAATCTTCAAAGCTCAAAGAAGAAAACAAGGAGACCCTGCAGCAGTTTGCCGAAAGCGTGTTCAAGGCCGAAAGCCTTAAGCAATTGGAGAACCTTTCCCGCGCCCTGAAACAGGAGCTTGAGCAGCAGGTCAGGGAGGGGGAGCCAAGGCAGGAAGTGCAGAAGATCGAAGAGGCGTTTGACAAGGCGATCGAGATACAGAAGATGCTTATCGCCGACAGCCTGCTTTCCGAGATCATGCAGAAGATAGAAGAGCTCCAGAAGACCAATCCCGAGGAAGCCGAGAAGCTTAAAGCGATGGTGGAGAGCATACGCAACAGCGCCAGTATCGAGGAGATGCAGGAGAAGCTGGCCAAGCTTCAGGAATACCTTGAGGAGTTGAAGGAAAAACTGAAAGAGCAGCCCAAGGAAGAAGAAAAGAAAAAGAGCCAGTGGGAGATATTCATCCTTCCCTCCCGCATGGTCGCCCCGGCAGGCGCAACGCTTTCCCCGAAAGTGATCGGCATCTTCAACCGGCTCTTCCTGAGGGTTTTAAACGCGGAACTCCAATGGTCGTCTTCCGATCCTCAGGTTGTCAGCGTCGATCAGCGGGGGGCCATCAAGGCCGTGTCGCGCGGAAAGGCGCGGATCACCTGCCGTTACCGCGGAGAAGAAAGCAAGGGGGCGGAAGTGATCGTTACGGACAAGACCCAGGAATCCCTTGCCATTGCCGTCAAGAAAGAGCTCCTACGTTGATGAGAACGAAGGTATTGAGCGTATTCCTTATCTTATTGTTTATCTGCTGCGGCGCAGCATGGTGCCAGGAAGCGGATTACCGCACCGTGAATACGTCGCGCGGAAAGGTCCTGACCGGCTTAAGCCGGGAGCGGGCGCTTGAGCTTTTCGGCGTGCCCAGTTCCGTGGGCAACGACATCTGGCATTATGCCGACCGTGAACAATTCGTTTATTTTCCCCAGAAGTCCTTCGCGCAGGTCTTCCTGTATCCGCCGTTTCTGGAACTTACCTCGGCGGGCGTGCCGGTGGAGTTCAAGGTCTTCGGGTATCAGCACGACTTTACGGTCAGGGATATCACGGATTCCGCCGAATTCATCATCAGCGACAAAGAAAGCTTTTCCAAGGTCAAGCCCGGGGTCTTTATCCCGCGCAAAGAAGGGAAGTTTCAGCTCCTGGCTTCGGCGCAGGATGCTACCAGTAATCCGGCGTTTGTGGTGATAAAAAAGGACGAGGAAAAAAAGGCATCCGGAAAAGAACGCTGCCTGGCGATATACGTCCTGCCGTATCAGCCCCGCCTGAAGCCGGAAAGCAGGGTTGAGTTTGTCGCGTTAGGCATCTTTTTTGCTTCCTCGGAAAAATCATATACCGTCAAGGATATCAGCCGCCAGGCCCAGTGGTTCCTCGGGCAGGGGGAGGCGGCAGAGCCGCTTGGCGGCGCTCTCGTTACCGCGCCCGCCTCGGAGGGGAAATACGGCGTCTTTTGCACCTATGATGAACTGAAGAGCTATCCCCAGGAGATGACGGTTGCCGCCGATGCTTTACTACGCCCGCCTTCGGAGATCGGCAATATCCTTGTTTTGCCGGAGTTTATCTTCGCGGGCTTAAACGACAGTATCGTCTTCAAGGCATTTGCCACGCACGGGGATTATTCCGTGAAGGAGGCCTCTGCGCAGGCCAAGTGGAAGGCGCATGACAGCGAAATACTCATCCCTTTCGGCGGAGGGATCTTTTCCTGCCGCAGCGAAGGCGTTTCCGACGTTTCGGCGGAGGCAAAGGGAAGGGAAAGCCAAAGCGCTAAGGTCATCGTGGCAAAAATAGAAGGCGACGATAAGGCGCAGGCGGCAAAGAAGGAAATGCTTGCCTTGCAGACGCAGGACTCCTCCCCCGAATCCAAAGACACCGAGGAACTGGTCGAAGAGATGAGCAAGGAGGCGGAAAACCTTGAACAGAGCGCCGCGGAAGAAGAACGCACGCTTAAAGCCATCAAGCTGATCCCGGAGTCCCTTACCATCCATCTCGGAGAGAGCGGCCAGGTCGCGGCCATGGGGGTATACAGCGATAATGCCCAGGAAGACATCACACTGCTTGTTTCCTGGGATATCGTCGCGCCTGAGGTGTGCGGCGTAGAGCGGGGCACGGTGACCGGCAAGTCCATGGGAGAAAGCAGGATCTACGCCAAGTTTGAGGGGGTCACCAGCGCCCCGGCAACCGTTATCGTCGAAGGGCCGCGGCTCATATCTATCAGCGTGATCCCGCCGGAAGCGATCGTCCCCATGGGCACGAGCCTTGATCTAAGAGCGGAAGGGTATTTTTCCGATGCCTCCCGGAAGGATATCACACCGACGGTCGACTGGGTGGTAAGCGACCGGCGGATCATCAAGGTGAACAAAAAGGCCGAGCTTCTGCCGGTTGCGATGGGCAAGGCCCAGGTGTATGCCGTCCATAAGGAATTGCGCAGCCTTCCGGCGGATATTAAGGTTGTCTTCAGTTTTCT
Source organism: Candidatus Omnitrophota bacterium (assembly GCA_028714055.1). GTDB lineage: Bacteria > Omnitrophota > Gorgyraeia > Gygaellales > Profunditerraquicolaceae > JAQTNB01. Next base: position 945 of record JAQTNB010000059.1, on the reverse strand, counting down.
CTGGCTGCTCAAACGCATTGCCGTTGCCCTGGGAGCGCTGCTTTTGTTTGCGGCGATGCTTTTTACCATGCTCTTCGCCTTTACCGAACGCGAGAAAGCAAAGCTGCGGCGCATGATCGATAAGGACCCGCGGGGCTTCATCGTCGCGCTTTACGAAAACGCGGTCAACCTGCTTGACGTCTTTTCCTTCAGGCCGAAAACGTTCCTTGCCCCGCGCGGATTTGCGCGCATGGCCGATGCCGCCTATAAGACGCAAGGGGACCAGTTCCTGCGTTTTACCGCCAAGTTCCAGGAGGCGCAATACAGCTCCCACATACAGCGGGTGGAGGACGCGTTGTTTGCCCTGGGCGACTACAATGATTTCTTTAAGACCGTGGTGAGCCGCCAGCCGAAAGTGCGGCTGGCGCTGCGGTTCGCGGTTTCCCTGTTTAAGACGCGCCCCCTGTTCATCCCCGGGCCGTAAAAAAAGAGGGCGCCTAAAATAACTTGCAAACCGGCCGTATTTATGATAATTTATAAAATCGTGTCAAACCTTCCTTAAAACCCATGACAAAAATGCAGCCGCTACACGTAACGGACAACACGTTTAAAAAAGAGGTCTTGAATTCCGAGCTCTTGGTGCTGGTGGATTTCTGGGCCAGCTGGTGCGGGCCGTGCAAGATGATCGCTCCCGCGGTCGACGAGCTGGCAAGCGATTACGCCGGCAGGTGCAAGATCGCCAAGCTGAACATCGAAGAGAACCCCGGTGTGCCCACCCAATACGGCGTCATGTCCATACCGACGCTCATGTTTTTCAGGCAGGGGCGCGTGCTGGACCAGGTCGTCGGCGCAGTGCCGAAAGAGGAGCTCAAGAGAAAAATAGAAGAGCTTTTGTAAGCCCTTCTTGTTCTGACCGCCTCCGGATTGACCCGCAGGTATCTGCCGCTGCGGGCGTAACGGCATATA
>JAQTNB010000058.1 GCA_028714055.1 Candidatus Omnitrophota bacterium | reverse complement strand
GGGGACCAATTATCAGATCTATATTGAGAAGGAAGGGTCGCTGGACAAGCTGGTGGTGAAGGTCGAGATATATTCCAAGATGTTCAAAGGCGACCTGCGGGAGCTTGACGCACTGCGTGAAAGGATGCAGGAGGACCTGCGCGCCTCGATCATTATCAGTCCGGCAATCGAGCTGCACGAACCCGGGAGCCTGCCGGTGTTTGAGGGCAAGGCCAAGCGGGTGGTGGATACGCGGCAAAAACTTTAGGAGGATACATGCCAAAAAAACTGCATGTTTTCGTAGAGAACAAACCAGGCAGGCTTGAGTCCGTGACAGAGATTCTCTATAAAAACGGCATCAACGTCATCGCCTTTACCATACAGGACCGGGGAGATTTCGGGATGCTCAAGCTCCTGGCAGACAAGCCGGACCAGGCATACCTTGTGCTGGCCGATAAAGGTTTTGCCTGCGCCATCAAAGAAGTGATGATGGTGGTCATCAAGGACAAGCCCGGCAACCTTTATAAGCTGACCAGCGTTCTTCTGCGGCACAAGGTCAATATCATCGATGCCCACGGTTTTGTCATTGAACCCGGGAAAAAAGGCGTCTGTTGCCTTGAGCTTGCCGAAACCAAAGGGGTCAGGCAGCTTCTGGAAAAGGAAGGATTCAGCCTGATGGATGAAGAAAAGCTTGCCGCGCTGCTGTTATAACTATGATTATCGACATGCACACGCATGCCTGGCCGCAAAAGGTCTCTGCCAGCGCCAGGCAAAACCTGGAAGGCCTCTTTAAGGTCAAGCTTGTCGGAGAACCGACGCTTGAGACCTTGCGCGCGTTCATGGATAAGAACGGTATCTCGATCAGCGCGGTGGCGGCGGTCGCCACAAAACCGGAACAGGTCCCTTCCATCAATAATTGGCTCACAAAGGTGCGTTCGGAACGCATCAAGGTGTTTTGCGCCCTGCACCCGGATTACCCTTTATGGCGGGAAGAGCTCCAGAGGCTCGCGGGGAAGGTCGACGGTATCAAGGTGCAGCCGGAGTTCCAGGATTTTTATGTCGATGAGGAACGGCTTGATCCGGTGTACGCAATGATCCAAGAGTTGGGGTTTCCTCTTTTGTTCCACTGCGGAGAAGAGCTCTCCGGGACCATGAAGGTGCGCAGTTCTCCCGAAAGGCTCCGGCGGGTGAAAGAGCGTTTCGGCCGCCTTAAGATCATCGCCGCGCATTTCGGCGGCTTTCGGCTTTGGAAAGAGGTCGAGGAGCACCTGCTCGGCAGGGATTTTTATCTCGATACCTCTTTTTTCTTCAGGTTCCTGCCCAAGGATGAGGTGCGCCGCCTTATCCTTGCGCATGCGCAGGACCGGCTGCTTTTCGGTACGGACTTTCCGTTGATCGACCAGAAAGACGACATACGTTTCCTTGAAACCCTGGGGTTATCCCAGGGGCTCAGGGAACGGATTTTTTCCCTGAACGCCAGGGAACTGCTGGGGATATAGATGCAGGCCACAGATTACGCATATGCGGTTGGCAAGATCAGGGCCCTGGAGCGGTTCCTTATCAGGCGGGAGGTCTTTGAGGACGCGGCAGAGGCACCGCTTAAGGATGCCTTACGCCTCTTTGTGGAATCCGACCTGTACAGCGAAGAGCTCCTGCATGTCTCCGACAGCTTCACCCTGGAGCAGGTCCTGGAAGCCGAGGCGCTCAAGCTTAAAAATACCATCCGGCCGCTTATCCTGGATGATCTCTTGCGGGAGGCGCTGGAGATCAAGGGCCCCGGACATCTGGTTTTATTGGCCGAACGCAGCAGCAGTATCTTTTTACGGGAATTTTTCTTGCAGATGGTCGACCTGCACAACATAAAAACGTATCTAAGGATGATGCTGCTGCATGAGCCGCCTGAAAAGCTGCGCGAAAATCTGACTTGCCAGGGGTTTATCCCCTGCCGGGAGCTGCTCGATTGTTACGGCAAGGAGATGGCGGTATTTTTGCACAGGCTTTCCAACGTCCACGTGCACGGCCGCCTGCTGGACTACGCGCGTTTCTTAAAAGAGGGGATAGAAAAGGCGGTCAATGTAACTTCTTTTGTGAGCCTGGAGAGCGCTCTTCAGGACCTCCTGATGCGTTTCCTGAGGCCCGCCAAATACATGAGCTTCGGCCCCGAGCCGGTGGTCGCTTATTATTTTGCAAAAATGAACGAGCTTAAGCTGATCCGTATGATCATACTGGCGAAGTTTAACAATGCCTCAGCCGAATTGATAGAGGAAAGTTTGCACGGTGTCTATGCCTGATCAGGAAAAAAACCAGCAGCCGCTGGCGATTATCGGAAACGAAGAGGTGGTGGCGGGCTTCCGGGCCCTGGGGTTTAGGGTTTATCCTGCGGCAGGGCTCCAGGAAACCCGTAAGGCCCTGCAGGAGGCGCTGCGCCAGAGGCCCGGTGTGTGCCTGATCGAGGCCGATACCTATGCCCTGGTAAAACAAGACCTGGCTGTTTACGAAGCAGCGGCAATGCCGGTCTTTGTCCCTTTCAGCAAAGACGCGGGAGTCTCCGCGCTGAAGGGGATGCTCAAAGAGATACGCCTGAGGGCAACGGGAAAGTTCACAGAGGCTTAAAGTCACGCGAGGGAGGAAGATGAAAGAAGCGAGAATAGCGAAGGTATCCGGGCCGCTGGTTATCGCCGGCGGTTGTTTAGGCGCAAAGATGTTCGATATGGTGCGCGTTTCGGAAAAAAAGCTCATCGGAGAGATCATCGAGCTTAAAGGGGAAGAGGCCTCCATCCAGGTATATGAAGAGACTGCCGGCATCGGGCCGGGAGAACCGGTATACCTGACCGGAGAGCCGTTGAGCGTGGAGCTGGGCCCGGGGCTGGTCAGCGAGATATACGACGGCATCCAGCGGCCCCTTGATGTGCTCCAGGGCGTCTCCGGCGAATTCATTGCCCGGGGCGTGGATGTGCCGGGCTTGAATCGCACAAAAAAATGGCATTTCAAGGCCCTGCGTAAGCCGCAAGAGCAGGTATCGGCCGGGGATATCATCGGCGAGGTCGAAGAAACACCCCTGATAAAACATAAGATCATGGTCCCTCCGGGGGTCAACGGAGAGATCAGTGATATAAAGGAAGGGGAATTCAATATCCAGGAGTGTATTGCCCGGGTAAAAGGCGCATCCGCTACGCATGAAATAACCATGATGCAGCGCTGGCCGGTAAGAAAGCCGCGGCCGATCAAGGAAAAGTTCGCGCCTGTCGAGCCCCTGACGACCGGGCAGCGCGTTATCGATACGTTTTTTCCCATTGCCAAGGGCGGGACCGCATGTATCCCCGGGCCGTTCGGCGCCGGCAAGACCGTTACCATGCATGAGATCGCCAAATGGTCCGATGCGCAGGTCATCGTATACGTTGCCTGCGGAGAGCGGGGGAACGAATGCGCAGACCTTCTTTTGAGTTTTCCGGACCTTAAAGACCCGCGCACGGGAAGGCCCCTGCTTGAGCGCACGGTTATCGTGGCAAATACCTCCAATATGCCGGTGGCGGCGCGCGAGGCCTCGATCTATACCGGCATAACAATAGCGGAATATTTCCGTGACATGGGATATTCCGTTGCCGTGATGGCGGATTCAACCAGCCGCTGGGCAGAGGCCCTGCGTGAGATGTCGGGCCGCCTGGAAGAGATGCCCGGCGAAGAAGGGTATCCGGCGTACCTTTCTTCCAAGATCGCCGAGTTTTACGAACGCGCCGGAAAGGTCGCGTGCCTTGGAAGCGAAGGCCGCGGCGGAGCCCTGAGCATTATGGGCGCGGTTTCCCCGCCGGGAGGAGACCTCTCCGATCCGGTTGTGCAGGCAACCCTGCGCGTGGTAAAGGTGTTCTGGGGGCTGGATGATAAGCTTGCCAACGCCAGGCATTTTCCGGCGATCAACTGGCTGTTGAGCTATTCGCTCTATCACGACAATCTCCGGGAGTTTTTAAAAAACAACGTTGCGGAGGAATTTATCGGCCTGCGCGCGGAGGCGATGCGCCTGCTGGAAGAAGAATCCTCCCTGCTTGAGATCGCGCACCTGGTGGGGATCGAATCCCTTTCCTTTGAGGACCGGCTGGTCCTTGAAGTCGCCAAGTCTATCCGCGAAGATTTTTTGCACCAGAATGCCTTTCACGAAGTGGATACCTATACCTCCCTTGCCAAGCAGTACCGGATGCTTAAAATCATCATGGAATTTTACCGGTTAAGCAGGGAGAAGATCAAAGAGGGTGTTGAGTTTGAGCGGATCATCGGCCTTCCGGTGCGGGAAAAGATCAGCCGGCTGAAATACATCGCGGAAGCGGATATGGGCCATTTTAAAGAGATCGAAGAGGAGCTTGCGCGCAGTTTTCAAGCCTAACAAGGAGCAGTCATGTTGAAAGAATATCTCACGGTCTCTTCGGTTGCGGGGCCGCTGGTTGTGGTGGAGAAAACAACGGAGGTCAAATACGCGGAGCTTGCGGAAGTGCGCTTTTCCGACGGATCGCTGCGCCGGGGAAAGGTCCTTGAAGTCAGCCGGGATAAGGCCCTGGTGCAGATGTTCGAAGGGACCATCGGCATGGATGTCTCTACTGCCAAGGTCAGGTTTCTTGGCAGGACCCAGGAATTAGGGGTCTCGCCGGACCTGGTCGGCAGGGTCTTTGACGGCGCAGGCAGGCCACGGGATAACGGGCCGCAGATCATCGCCGCCAAGCGCATGGATATCAACGGTAACCCCATTAACCCAAGCTCGCGGGCATACCCCTCGGAATTCATTCAAACCGGGATCTCCACGATTGACGGGATGAATCCCCTTGTGCGGGGACAAAAACTCCCTCTTTTTTCCGCTGCCGGCCTTCCTCACGCGCGCCTGACCGCCCAGATCGCCCGTCAGGCAAAGGTCGCGGGCACCAAAGAAGGCTTTGCGGTAGTCTTTGGGGCGATGGGGATCACCTTTGAAGAGGCTGATTTTTTCATGCGCGATTTCCGCGAAACAGGCGCCATTGAGCGCAGCGTCCTGTTTGTCAACCTGGCCAACGACCCGGCGATCGAAAGGATATCCACTCCGCGCCTTGCGCTTACCTGCGCGGAATACCTGGCATTTGACCTGGATATGCATGTCCTGGTCATTTTGATCGATATGACCTTTTACTGCGAGTCGTTGCGGGAGATCTCGGCAGCGCGAAAAGAGATACCCGGCCGCAGGGGTTACCCCGGGTATCTGTATACGGACCTGGCAACACTCTATGAGCGCGCCGGCCGCATTAAAGGAAAGGCAGGGTCTATTACGCTTTTGCCGGTCTTGACCATGCCGGAAGACGATAAGACCCATCCGATACCCGACCTGACCGGTTATATTACCGAGGGCCAGATCATCGTTTCGCGGGAGCTCCACCGTAAAGGCATCTATCCGCCTGTCGACGTCCTTCCCAGCCTCTCAAGGCTCAAAGACAAGGGGATCGGCCGTGACAAGACGCGCGAAGACCATTCGGACGTGCTGAACCAGCTCTTTGCCTGTTATGCCAAAGGCAAGGAAGCCCGGGAGCTTGCGGTTATCCTTGGAGAAGCAGCGCTTTCAGAGCTTGATAAGCTCTACCTTGCTTTTGCCGACGCCTTCGAAAACACGTTTGTGCGGCAAAAGGAATCGGAAGACCGCTCGATCACCGATACCCTTGATATCGGATGGGAACTGTTGAATTCCATTCCCCATGCGGAGCTTAAGCGCGTGCGGGAAGAGTACCTGGACAAATACTACCGGAAGAAGGGCCAATGATCTTACGGGTCAACCCCAACCGCATGGAGCTGCTGAAGCTCCGCCGGAGGCTCGCCCTGGCGCGCCGGGGGCATAAGCTCCTGCAGGATAAACTTGAGGAGATGATGCGCAGGTTCCTCATCCTGCTCAAGGACATCGATAAGGCAGAGGAGGATTTCCGGCAGCGCACCGCAACAATCATGCGCCAGACGCTTTATTGCCGTATCAGTTCGCGCAAGGCTGATTTTGAAGAAGCGCTCTCGCGGATCACAACCCGGATGGATATCGCGGTTTCAACGCAGCGGATACTGAACGTGCGCACCCCGGTATTCGATATCCGCGAACTGGAGATATCAAAACAGTACGACTTCTTTACCACCTCCGCGCAGATGGACGCGGTGATCGCGCAGGCCCCCGACTATATCCGCGCCCTTTTAAAGCTTGCGCAGGCGCTGAAAAGCCTGCAGGTGCTCTCCTTCGAGATCGAGCGTACCAGGCGCCGGGTCAATGCCCTCGAGTACATGCTCATACCTTCCATCGAAGAGACGATCCGCTCCATCACCCAGAAGCTTAACGAGCTTGAACGGGGAAACCTGACGCGGCTGATGCGCGTCAAAGAGATCGTGCGCAGCCATTAAGGCATAGGAAGTTGTTCTTTGAAAACGTATTGACAATTTTGGACAGCTATATTATTATACATATGTAATATAGTTGTCATGATATGAAAGCTAAAGAAAGGATTCAAGCAAGAAATTTACGCTCCCAGGGTTTCTCTATCAGAGAGATCGCCGAGCAGGTTTGTTGTGCGAAGAGTTCTGTCAGCGAATGGGTGCGCGATATTCCTTTAACCGACGCGCAGATCCAGCGTCTTGAATCCAAACAGGACAGAGCCCGGGCGAAAGCCGCAAACCATCAAAATAGCCCAAAGAGCGTGTGGGCGCTTATCCGTAACAATATTGAGGAGTCGGCTAAAAGAGAGATTCCTCGCCAATGCCAAGGGAGCGTTTTAAAAGTTATTGGCAGCGCTTTATATTGGGCTGAGGGATATAAGGCGAGTAAAAATACGATTAATTTTAGCAATTCTGACCCCCGCATGATATCCTTAATGATGAAGTTTTTCAGGGAGGTCTGTAGGGTTCCCGAGAATAAATTTCGGGGCATGGTACATATACACCCGCATCTCAACAGAGAGCAGGCAGAAACGTTTTGGTCGAAAACGAGCAGGATACCCTTAAAACAATTCCATAAAACCCAGTTTGGTATCAGTAGGGCTAGCAAACACAAAAGAGACAGCCTGCCGTTGGGCACATTTAGGATCGTGGTGTGTGATACCCGCCTTAAGTCAAAGATCCAGGGCTGGATAAACGGCATAGAGGAGTGGGCTTAAAAAGGGGGCGGTTGGCGCAATTGGTTAGCGCGCCTGACTTACATTCAGGAGGTTTACAGGTTC
>JAQTNB010000057.1 GCA_028714055.1 Candidatus Omnitrophota bacterium | reverse complement strand
TTATGCGAAGCCTTGGTCAAGTCTTCCATGCCTTTCTTGATCCTGTCGAGGTTTTTATCCTTGATCGCGCCCTTTAAGTCGTTAAGCTTTACCTCAATATCGGCGCGCTCCGTCTGCGATACCTTGTCGCCGAATTCCTTAAGCGATTTTTCCGTTGCATAGACGAGCTGGTCCGCCTGGTTGATCGCCTCGACCTCTTCTTTTTTCTTGGAATCTTCCGCGGCGAACTTCTCAGCCTCCTTGACCATCTTCTCGATCTCTTCCTTGGAGAGTTTCTTGGGTGCGGTAATGCGTATGGACTGCTCTTTACCGGTGCCCAGGTCTTTGGCAGACACATGCACGATGCCGTTGGCGTCTATGTCAAAGGTGACTTCTACCTGAGGCACACCCCTGGGTGCAGATGGAATACCCACCAGGTCAAACCTCCCCAGTTCAACGTTGCCTTCGGCGTCCGCCATCTGGCGTTCTCCCTGGATGACGCGGATGGTAACCGCGGTCTGGTTATCCGCGGCGGTTGAGAAGATCTGGCTCTTCCTGCTGGGAATAGTGGTATTGCGCTCGATGAGCTTGGTATTGACGCCTCCGAGCGTTTCGATCCCCAGGGAAAGCGGGGTCACATCCAGCAACAGCACGTCTTTGACTTCACCCTTGATGATGGCTGCCTGGATAGCCGCGCCCATGGCAACGCATTCCATCGGGTCCACGCCGCGCTCGATCTTTTTGCCGAAATAGTCTTCCACGAATTTCTGCACGATAGGCATCCTCGTGGGGCCGCCGACCATGATGATCTTATCCACGCCCTTTTCGCCGAAATTCACGCCTTCCTTCTCAAAGACTTCACGCGCGTCTTTCAACGCCATCTCAAGCGGGCCGCGGCATCTGTCCACGATCGGGCCGATAAGCTCTTCAAGCTTTGCCCTGGTAAGCGACATGGTCAGGTGCTTTGGGCCGCCCGCGTCAGCCGTGATAAAAGGAAGGTTGATATCCGTCGTGAGGGTGCTGGAAAGCTCTATCTTTGCCTTCTCTACCGCTTCTCTGAGGCGCTGCATCGCCATCTTATCGTTCTTCAGGTCGATACCTGTCTCGCGCTGGAATTCCTTGACCACATGGCCGATAAGGGCGTTATCCATGTCCGTGCCGCCCAGCTGCGTATCGCCGTTTGTGGCAACGACCTTAAAGCCTCCCTCTTTCCACATCTCCATGATGGTAACGTCAAGGGTCCCGCCGCCGAAGTCAAAGACCAGGATCTTCAGTTCCTTGCCGGCCTTTTCCAGCCCATAGGCAAGGCAGGCTGCGGTAGGCTCGTTGATTATCCTGAGCACCTTTAACCCCGCGATCTCTCCGGCATCCTTTGTGGCGGTGCGCTGGTTATCGTCAAAATACGCGGGGCAGGTGATCACGACCTCTTCTACCTGCTCTCCGAGATACGCCTCGGCATCCTGCTTGATCTTCTGCAGGATGAACGCCGAGATCTGCTGCGGAGTGTATTCCTTGCCGTGGACGCGGAATTTATGGTCCGTGCCCATTTTGCGCTTGGCAGCCTGGATCGTGCCTTCCGCGTTGATCGCCGCCTGCCTTCGCGCCGGCTCTCCGACCAGGCGCTGGTCATCCTTGGTGAAAGCAACGAATGAAGGGAATGCCTTTCCCGAAGCGACTCCCGCGCCCTCTGCCGAGGGGATGATCACGGGCCTGCCTCCCTCCATGACCGCTGCCGCTGAATTTGATGTTCCCAGGTCTATTCCTATTGCTTTTGCCATTGTAGGCCTCCTTCGTATTGATTAATTTAACCGGCCTGCTCTTCTTTTTCCGGTTTATCTTTATCCTCATGCGCTTCCACAGAAGCGCTTTTCTTTGAAACTTTTACTTTCGCGGTCCTCACCACCCGGTCGCAGAGCATATACCCTTTTTGCAGCTCCTCCAATACCGTATGCTCCGGGACCTCGTCATTCTCCACCTGCATCAGGGCCTCCTGGGTAGAAGGGTCAAAAGGCTTGCCTTCCGCCTCAAGCGGGCTGACGCCGAATTTTTTAAGCATCTCATACAGGTGCGCCAGTATCATCTCCACGCCCTGCAGAAAAGCCGAAAGGTCCTGGTGTTTCGTCTCCGCCAACTGCACCGCGCGTTCCAGGTCGTCCAGGATGTTCAATAATTCCCGGATGATCCCTTCGTTGGCAAATTTTATGAACTCCTGCTTGTCCCGCTCCAGGCGCTTCCTGGTATTCTCAAATTCCGCCTGCAGGCGAAGGAGCCTGTCCCAATGCTCTTTGGCTTTCTCCGCCTCGGCCTTCAGCGCGGCGTATTCAGATTCCTTAAGCACTATCTCTTTTTCAGCCTGATTTTGCGCCTGGCCGTTCTTCTTTTCTTTTTCTTTATGTTCAGCCTTATGCTCTGTCATGGCTAAATAAGGTCCTGCTCCATCAGGATACCGGTTAAAACCTCAGATACGTATTCAACCACCGGGATGGCATGCCTATATTCCATGCGCGCCGGCCCCAGCACCGCGATCCTGCCTATCGGCTTATTGCGTATATTATAGCTGGAGACGATCAACGCGCAGTTCTTCATCTCGCTGCACTCCAGCTCATCGCCGATATAAACGCTGATCTTGCCGTTCTTGAGTTCGCGGTTGATGACGTTAAGGAGCTTGCGCTTCTCTTCGATCATCTTGATGATCAGCTTGATACGCGTGGTATCGCGGAATTCCGGCTGGTCAAGGATAAAACTGACCCCCCGGTAGAAAAACCTGTCCTGCCACTCAAGGAAAGAGACGATGCTCGTATAATGGGTGATGGCAGAGGTGACTTCGGAAGTCGCCTCAAGCAGGTCCTCAAGCTTATGTATGGTCTTATGGCATTCCGTAACGATAGACTCTTTTTCATCGTTCAGCAGCCCCATCTCGGAGACCAGGAAATCCACGTAATAACGATAGCCTTTATGCGTGGGGATCCTTCCTCCCGAGGTATAGGGATGCGTAAGGTAGCCTTCCTGTTCAAGCTCGGCAAAGATGTGGCGGATGGTGGCCGAGGAAAGGTCGAATTCGCGCGCAAGGTCCTCCGAAGAAACAGGCTGTGCGTCTTTTATATACCTGTTTATGGCGGCTGAGAGAACAGCGCGCTTGCGTAATTGAGAATCCACTACCCTGACCATATACCTCTACTCCCTTTCCCTTAGCACTCTCAAGTCCAGATTGCTAAAAGGTAATTTTAACACGATTTTGCGCTTAGTCAAGTTTCTCAACTGAATATCAACTCCCCATCCTTGCCCGTGTCAACGCTGACGCTGCCGCCATCCTTGAGCTCTCCGGAAAGGATCTTAAGCGAAAGCGGGTCCTGAAGGTATTTCTGGATCGCCCGCTTCAGGGGCCTGGCGCCGAAATTGGAATCAAAGCCTTTTTCTCCCAGAAAGTCCTTTGCCTTCTTGCTGAGATTCAGGGTGACCCCCTGCTCCGTAAGCTTCTTATAAAGGGGAGCAAGCTCGATCTCCAATATCCTGGCAATATCCTCCAGGCCCAGCGGGTTGAAGATTATGACTTCATCAACCCGGTTCAAGAACTCCGGCCTGAAGAATTTCTTTACCTCTTCCAGGAGTTTTTGCCTGGTCTCGGCAAAGCCTGATTCGTTCTTGCGGCTCTTAAAGCCCAGGGAACTCTGCTGCTGTATGATCTCAGCGCCTATATTGGAGGTCATAATGATGACCGTATTCTTAAAATTAACCACCCTTCCCTGGCCGTCGGTAAGCCTCCCCTCATCCAATATCTGAAGAAGGATGTTGAACACCTCGGGATGTGCCTTTTCGATCTCATCCAGGAGCACTACCGCATACGGCCTGCGGCGGACCTGTTCGGTCAGCTGCCCTCCCTCATCGTAGCCGACATAGCCGGGCGGCGCTCCGATAAGCCGGGAAACGCTGAACTTTTCCATGTATTCGGACATATCCACCCTGACTAGGGCATCCTCATCGTCAAAGAGGAACCAGGCAAGCGCCTTTGCCAATCTGGTCTTACCGACGCCGGTTGGCCCCATGAAAATAAAAGAGCCCATGGGCTTCTTTTCATCGGCAAGCCCGGAGCGGGAACGCCTGATACAGTTGGCGATCGCTTTGATCGCCTCATCCTGGCCGACGACCTTCTCTTTCAGGCGGCCTTCCATCCTGACAAGCCGCTCGGTTTCCCCTTCCATCAGCTTCAAAAGCGGAATACCTGTCCATTCCGAGACAAGGCGCGCGATATCTTCCTGCTCCACCTCTTGCCTGAGCATCCCCGAGCCTTTTTGCAGCGCGTTTAATTCTTCGTTATGGCGGTTGAGCTCTTTTTCAAGCTCAATGAGCTTGCCGTACTTTATTTCCGCCACTTTATCAAGATTGCCTTTTTTCTCAGCGGCCTGAGCCTCGTTTTTATGCTCCTCCATCTTTGCCTTAACCCCCTGGATCTTTACAATGACCGCTTTTTCTTTCTCCCAATGCTTTTTCTTCTCATCCAGGTCTTTTTTAAGGCTATCAAGCTCGCTCTCGATCTTCTCAAGCCTGCCTTGCGCCGCTTTTTCTTTTTCTTTCTTGAGCGCCTGGCGCTCTATCTCAAGCTGCACGATACGCCTCTGCACGGTGTCAATCTCAACAGGCATGCTGTCTATGTCCATGCGCAGGCGGGAAGCGGCTTCATCTATCAGATCCACTGCTTTGTCCGGCAGGTGCCGTTCGGTGATGTAGCGGCTGGAAAGGCTTGCCGCGGCAATGATCGCAGAGTCCTTGATCCTTACCCCGTGATGTATCTCATATTTTTCTTTCAATCCCCGCAGGATCGCGATGGTATCCTCCGGGCTCGGTTCACTCACAAAAACCGGCTGGAACCTTCTTTCAAGGGCGCTGTCCTTTTCAATGTATTTACGGTATTCATCCAGGGTAGTCGCGCCGACACAGCGCAGCTGGCCCCTGGCAAGCTGAGGCTTGATCATATTGGAGGCGTCGATCGCGCCTTCCGCGCCGCCGGCGCCGACGATCGTATGCAGCTCATCGATAAAAAGGATTATCTGGCCGTTCGAGGAGTCTATCTCGCGAAGCACGGCCTTAAGCCTGTCCTCAAATTCTCCGCGGAACTTTGAGCCGGCAACCAGGCTCCCCAGGTCAAGCGATACCAGCTTCTTGTTCTTAAGCCCCTCGGGCACATCCCCCAGGGCGATACGCTGCGCCAGGCCTTCCACGATCGCGGTCTTGCCGACGCCTGCCTCGCCGATCAGCACAGGGTTGTTCTTTGTGCGCCGGGAGAGCACCTGCATCAGCCGCCTGATCTCTTTATCGCGGCCTATGACCGGGTCCAACTTTCCGCGTTTGGCCAGGTCGGTCAAGTCCTGGCCGTATTTTTGCAGGGCATTAATCTTGTCTTCCGGGTTCTCATCGGTTATACGATGGCTTCCCCTGACGGTCCTGAGCGCCACAAGCACCTTTTCCTTATCAATACCCAGCTTCTTGAATTCTTTTATCGCCGCGGATTCCTTTTCTCCGAACATCGCCAGCAATACATGTTCTCCGGAAACAAATTCATCCTTCAGCAGATCCGCTTCTTTAAATGCCCCTTCAAGCACGGAATTAAGGCGCTGAGAAAAATAGAGCTGCATCCCGGTTCCCGCGACCGCCGGCTTGGCCTTAAGCTCATCCTCAAGCAAACGGATGGCCTTAAAAGTCGGGATACCGAGCGCGTCAAAGACCGCGGCAACAATACTCTCCTCCTGCCTAAGCAGCGTATACAAAAGGTGCTCAGGCTCAACCTGCTGGTGGTTATATTCTTTAACCAGGTTTGCCGCTTCTTTCAGGGCTTCCTGTAATTTGATGGTCAGCTTATCGAATTTCATCTCCCCACTCCTTTGTACTCAATACTCCTTACTAACCATTTATACCTTGATTTAGCACTCATACCAAGAGAGTGCTAACAATAGATCAAAAAAAATTTACTCCTTATGCTCTATCTCAAGGATTATCTTGATCCCCCCTATATTTACGTGCTTTTCTTCCATCAGATACGAAATGTACTCCAGCTTCCTGACATCTTTTAAAGAATAAAGGCGGCTTTTCTTCCCTATGCGCTTGGGACAAACAATACCCTGTTTGTCCAGTTGACGCAAAGTCCAGACCGGCATGTCAAGAAGCTTGCTGACTACGCTGATGACATACACAGGTTCGTCGGGGCTTATGTGTATATCAAACATGCCCATGGCTGTCTCCCTCTTCTTATTCTTCCTTCGCCATTCTTGAACGAGTATAACATGAAAGCATTATTTTGTCAAGCAAAACGAATAAAATTTATTAGATATTCTAACAGTTATTGTAATTTATTGTCATGCAATAGTTTCTGATAGAGTGCCTTCGGAAGATTAGCCTTTATCTTGATGCCTTTTTGCAAATATTTTACCTCCTCTACCCTGCCTTCCCGGTACAGCAGGTTCACCAGGTCCATACTGCCGTGAGGCAAGGTCGTCTCAATATTTACCATGCGGCCGGTAAACGTTTCCTCTATTTCTTTTAGAAGGATTTTGAAATTCTCACCCGTCCTCGCGGAGATCGCCACTGCCCGCGGAAAATCCTGAAGGAACCGCGCAAGCCAGGTGCGGTCTTCAAGCAGGTCGATCTTATTCAACGCGGTGATCACCGGCTTCTCTTCCAGGCTCAGCCCTTTTAAAACCTGCATGGTGTCCTGGTAATAATCGTGCATGGAAGGGTGTGAGGCGTCCAGCACGTGTATCAGGAGGTCTGCTTCGGCGACCTCTTCAAGCGTCGCCTTGAATGCCTCTATCAGGTGGTGCGGCAGGCCGTGCAGAAAGCCGACGGTGTCGGATACGACTACATGTTCTCCGCCGGGAAGCACAAGGGACTTTGACAAAGGGTCAAGCGTGGTAAAGAGGCTGTCTGCCACAACCTGCGAAGCTTTTGTCAGGCTGTTCAAAAGCGTGGACTTGCCGGCATTGGTGTAACCGACAAGCGCAACCGACAAGACTCCGCTTTTCTTTCTTTTGGCGCGCATGGTCACACGGTGGTTGGCAAGATGTTTGATATCACGCTTCAGCCGGTCTATCTTTTCCCTGATCCTGCGCCGGTCAGTCTCAAGCTGCTGCTCACCCGGCCCCGAGGTGCCGATGCCGCCTCCCGTCCTTGAGAGGATAACGCCCTGCCCGATCAGCCGGGGAAGCAGGTATTGAAGCTGCGCCAGCTCGACCTGCATTTTTCCTTCCGGGCTTTTGGCGTGCTTGGCAAATATGTCCAGGATCAGCTGTGTGCGGTC
>JAQTNB010000056.1 GCA_028714055.1 Candidatus Omnitrophota bacterium | reverse complement strand
TTTTGTTTGAGGTATATCATTTTATGACTCATTACTTAAGAACCGCACTGCTGGTTTCCCTTTTATGTATAAGCCAGGCTTATGCTCAACAAGAAAGCAAGCCTGCTTTAGGGGAAAGAAATAAGAAGGATTTCCTCGGCTACTATCACGAATCCCGCCGTTATCAGGACATTATAGGGCGCGGTGCTTTTGTGGTCAACCTTCCCGAAGAGGGGCGGTTTCTGGTGTTCTTCATTCCTTCCGAAAGGTCGGCCGATAATGTCATGGTGCTTTTGCACGGCACCGGAGGGACCGCGTATGATGAAATCGCGGATGAGATAGAAATGGCGGCAATGTACGGTTACGCGCTCATGGGTGTGCAATGGCTGGATAAAAAAACAGGCACCTACGATAGCGCGTTGAAGATCAACCGGATGATCGATAAGGGCTTAAGATTTTTGCAGAAAGAATACGGCAGCAGGATCAGGAATGTTGCCCTGTGCGGCTTCAGCCGCGGTTCGGCTATTTCGTATGAGGTAGCGTATCTTGATAAGAATTCTCATCGCTATTTCAATCTGGTCATCGCCCATTCCGGCGGTATCCCGTTTGATAATGTCGTTGCCCGCGGAGAAAGCAACCAGCCGGATAAGTTCTTTTCCGAATTGACCTCCGGGCAGCTGGGCCAGGGATGTTTAAGCGGCATTGCTTTTTATCTTTACGCCGGAGAGCAGGATGAGCAATGGGGGAGCAGGATGGCCGAATATATGCAATATACCGCGGAGGTTATCACAAAGAACGGCGGAAAAGTTGTCCGGCTCATAATCGATCCTGACGGACGGCATGCCGGTTACCGGTTGACAAAAGACTATCACGAACAGGCAGTGAAGTATTTCCTCAAATAATATCTTGACAAATAAGAATAATTACTATATAGTAATCCTATGACAATAAATGACCAGGCTTCAGCCAGAGAGTTATTTAAAGAAAAATGCGCGGAGCATAATCTTAAAGTCACGCCTCAGCGCGTTACGATATATGAGGAATTGCTGAAGGCCAAAGACCATCCGTCCGCAGACGCTATCTATAAAAGAGTGCGCAGCTTCCTTCCCAACATATCTTTTGATACGGTATACAGGACCTTGCTTTCATTCTCCGAGATCGGCATTATCAATCAGGTAGAAGGTTACGGAGAGAAGAAGAGGTTCGAGCCGAATTTATACAGCCACCATCATTTCAGGTGCTTAAAATGCCATGCCATAATTGATTTCTCTCACGATGCCTATAACAACATAGCGGTCCCTGACGAGTTAAAAAAACAATTCCAGGTTCTGAATAAACGAGTTGTTTTAGAGGGTGTTTGCAAAGAATGCGGTAAGAAATAATTTTTTTTGCAACATCAATAGTAATAATTACTATTTAGTATTCGTTACGGAAGGAGGTGGAGCGCTTTAAACCTGAAACCAAAGCTGTTCGTAAAAAACCACAAATCAAAAAGGAGGCAGTACAAATGGCAAAGGTAGCGATTGATATCGTCAAAAAGTCGGGAGTGGATGTTGAAAAGCTGCTTGAGTTATTGGTAAAAAACGCGTCGGCAGAGCTTACCACCTATTACTATTACACCATCCTGCGCGCCAACCTTATCGGGCTGGACGGAGAAGGCATCAAGGAGATCGCCGAAACCGCGAGGGTCGAAGACCGCAACCACTTTGAGGCGCTTATGCCCCGCATTTATGAGCTCGGAGGGAAATTACCGGATTGCATGAAAGAGTTCCATGATCTTTCGGCATGCCCTCCGGCCAATCTTCCTAAGAAGCCATCCGACGTCAAGGCCATACTGCAGGTCCTTGTCGCGGCAGAACGATGCGCCGTATATGGCTACAATGAGCTGTGCAAAATGACCGTCGGCAAAGACCACCGCACCTATGAACTGGTATCGGCTATCCTGAACGAGGAGATCGAACACGAATCCTGGTTTTCGGAGTTCCTCGGAGAAGGCCCTTCCGGCCACTTCTTACGGCGCGGGGAGACGTCTCCTTTTGTAGGTAAGTTTTTAAAGTAAGCGTAGTACTGCGGGGCGCCCAGAATTGCTTTGGGCGCCCCGTATGCAGATGGTATAATAGCGTTAAAATGGCCTTGATATGATAGAGATCATCCAAAATTTCCATCCGATTCTCCAGGCATTAGCCGCAGGGATCTTTACCTGGGGTTTGACCGCCGTCGGCGCCGCCTTCGTCTTCGCGGCTAAAGAGTTTAACCAAAAGGTTTTTGATTCTTTGCTCGGCTTTGCCGGAGGCGTTATGATCGCGGCAAGCTTCTGGTCATTGCTTGCCCCTGCTATCGAGATGGCGCATCATAGCGGGCAGGTGCCCTGGATCCCGGCAGCATCAGGTTTCCTGCTTGGAACCATATTCCTGCGTATGGCAGATAAGGTCTTGCCTCATTTACATCTTGGATTCCCCGTTCAGGAGGCAGAAGGCATAAAGACATCCTGGAGGCGAAGCATACTCCTGGTCCTGGCGATCACCTTGCATAATATTCCCGAAGGCTTGGCTGTCGGAGTTGCGATCGGCGCGGCAGCGGCAGGCATCCCGGAGGCAACCGGAGCAGCAGCCATGGCCTTAGCTGTTGGGATCGGCATCCAGAACATTCCCGAAGGATTTGCCGTATCGGTGTCTTTGCGCAGGGAAAAACTATCCCGCTTCAAAAGCTTTTGGTATGGGCAGCTCTCGGCCATAGTGGAGCCTATTGCGGCTGTGGCGGGGGTTATCGCCGTGCTCTGGATGCGGCCGCTGTTACCGTACGCGTTAGGTTTTGCCGCCGGCGCCATGATCTTTGTAGTGATCGAAGAAGTGATCCCGGAATCGCAGCGTAACGGCCACACGGACCTGGCCACCGCAGGGGCGATCTTGGGATTTTTAGCGATGATGATCTTAGATGTGGCATTCGGTTAGCCGGAAAGGGGCAGTGTCATGAAGAGATTCTTTAACTGGCAGGTGGCCTTGGCGCTGCTCTTGGTCGCTTCATCCGTTGCTATTTACCTGCTTCACTTTTTGATCTTCCGGGACCTCCACCATATCATGCTCTATCTTATTGGAGACATCGCCTTTCTTTTTCTGGACGTCCTGATCGTCATGCTGGTGCTGCATCGCCTGCTGGAATTCAGGGAGAAAAAGTCGATTTTAAAGAAGCTCAACATGGTCATCGGGACTTTTTTCAGTGAAGTGGGGACCGAGCTTATTAAGAAATGTTCCCATTTTGATTCCGGATTAGCTACACTCACCAAGGGCCTTGTCGTTACCAAAGACTGGACCGATAAAGAATTTGCGAAGACCCGCAAGGACGTTAAAAATTAGCAAAGCAGCATTGATAGCAAAAAAGGAAGCCTGGTTGATGTAAAGGATTTCCTGGTCGGAAAAAGGCAGTTTTTGCTCAATCTGCTGGAGAACCCCAACTTGCTTGAACACGAGTCGTTTACCGAGCTCTTATGGGCGGTATTCCACCTCACCGATGAGCTGGCGCACAGAAAAGACCTGGCGAAACTCCCCGATGCCGATTATCAGCATCTTTCGGGAGATATTAAGCGGGCATACCAGCAATTGACCCTGCAATGGCTGGATTACATGAAGCATTTAAAGCAGGATTACCCGTATCTATTCTCGTTAGCAATGAGGACAAATCCGTTTGACGCGAATGCCTCGATAGAGGTGCGGTGACCGTGAAGAACAAAAAAGGAGGTATGAGTGCCTAAAGTAAAGAACGCCGGAGAAATATATAAGTGCGATATCTGCGGCAATGTGGTTGAGGTCAAAGAGGCCGGCGGAGGAGAGCTTGTCTGCTGCCAGAAGCCGATGACAAAAATCAGCGGTTAATAATATGGGGAGGAAGAATATCAATGGGCACAAAAGCACAAGAATTAGTCGGTACGGATGTCAAAAAAATAGTCGTGTTACTGAACAAGGCCTTTGCCGATGAATGGCTTGCCTATTATCAGTATTGGATAGGCGCGAAGGTAGCGCGCGGGCAAATGCGGGGAGCTGTAGTAGGAGAATTGGAACAACATGCGGCAGAAGAACTCAAACACGCCGTCATGCTTACCGAAAGGATTATCCAGCTTGGCGGAACGCCTATTCTTACTCCCGAGGGTTGGTATAAGCAGACAAATTGCGGTTATGACGCTCCGGAAGACCCTTCGGTAAAAGCCCTGCTCAAGCAGAACATCAAAGGCGAGCAATGCGCCATAGAAGTCTACCAAAAACTCTCAGGAGCAACAAAGGATAAAGATGTAGTCACGTATCAACTCGCGCTTGAAATCATGGCGGATGAGATTGAACACGAAGAGGATTTGGAGTCATTGTTGGAAGATATGTCGCAAAAATAATTTTTACCAACTCTTCTTAAGGTTTTTTAGGCACGGCTCTGCGTCTTGCCGTTCAGCGCAAGCCGGGCCGGATACGTTCGACATTAACTGGTAGCGAACGACAACCCTCGCGAGAGGGCAATTAACAAAGCCTTGCTATAACACATAGCAAGGCTTTTTTGTTTTTAAGGCAGTGTGAAAAAAGTCAAAATAAAGCAGAATCAGGCAATGGTCAGATTTTGGAATAAACATATAATAACTCACAAAGGTGATGGCGTTGGCACAACGCAATTTTTGTCTGGGTATTTTCCCGGATGATGAGAAAGAAGGAGGTAGGTATGGGACGAATAGGGGGAAAAGCGATTTTAATCTTCTTGGCATTCGCGGCAGCGACGGTATTTTTGTGCCGTCCAGGCTATGCAGCCGTTGGTTTTTATGCCGCGGATTGGGCCGGCGGCCATCTTTATTCCATTGATAAAGATACCTGGGCTGCTACGGATTTGGGGGGGATCATCAATTCGCCCGCATCGCCCAACTATAATTATTCGTTAAGCATGGATTACGATCCGAACGGCGGCCTGCACATCTTAAGGGCCAGAACAGCCACGCAAACTTCTAAGCCGGGGGAGATATACAGCTTAGATGTAAATACGTTGATCGCGACCCAGGAATATTATCTGGGCACGACCGGCAGCGGCCTGTATGACGCGGGATTGGCTTTCCGCAACGATAACAGGTTCTATGTCAATAAGAAGACGACCCAATCTCCCATTCTCCTGGATGACATAGGGACTGATTTTTCCGCTCAGAGCTTCACGCAATCGGGCAATTACGCTTATCCCGGGATCGAGTGGTATGATGACGGCACTGTCAACGGGCAGCTTTACGCGATCACGCCCGGTTATTACAACGGCGTGTCCACCATGATACTTGACACGATCAACATCAATTACGCCGGTTCCGGCTATAGCGTCAGCTTCTATCCTACCGCGACAGGGTTGTTTCCCGGCTATACGACATCCGGCGACCTGGCCATAAGCGGAGACGTGCTGTATATAATGGTGACAAATGCCACATCAAGCAAATTATACAGTTATGACCTTAGCGGAGGGCCTAATGGAAGCTACTCTTTCCTTGCCGATTATCCCAATAATAGGTTCAGCGCCTTGGCTGCGGTGCCGCAGACAAACGCTGCTCCGGAGCCGGGCTCAATAGTCTTGTTGGGCATGGGATTAGCCGGATTGGTAACGAGCAGAAGGCGTAAAAAAACAGCCTGATCATTTAAAACGCATGAAAATGGTGGTTTTTAAGCAAAGGAGGTTTGTAATGAGGAAAACTGCAGTGCTTCTTGTTCTCGCGGTGGGGTTGTGCCTGGTGGGGTATAGTAATGCTTATGCCTTGACGCTTAATTTCTACTCCGGCACTGACCTTTGGCTTAGCTCTTCCGGCGCCCAGGATCCGGGAAACGTTAATCTGGGCTGGGGAAAGAATCCAGGCGTCACCGGTAAAAAGTATGACTCGCTGATCAAATTCACCGATATCTTTGGCAGCGATCCGGCGAGCCAGATTCCTTTAGGCAGCGTCATCAACTCCGCCAACCTGTATATGTGGGTTGGCTATGACAGCGGCAGGCAAAGCGCCATCCATCAAATGACCTTTGATTGGAACGCGGCATCAACCTGGAATAGTATCGGCAGCACAGGAGGGATCGTCCCGGGAGTAAATGCCGTACTCACCCCCGAACTTACCTGGACAGGTATCTCCAATGCCTGGAGCCAGAGGACATTTGATTTGACGGGATCTGTCCAGGACTGGTCCGATGGCGCAGGAAATTATGGCTGGGGTTTTACCAGGGCTCGCGACGCTGCGGTCACGGCGTGCTCTCTGAATTACGCGACGCCATCGTACCGCCCGTACCTATCCGTTGATTTTACTCCTGTAGCAGCCGCTCCTGAACCAGCGTCATTGCTGCTTTTCAGCCTCGGTGGTGGAGCGTTGGCGTTTATGAAAAGAAAACGGGCGTAAAAAGTATTCGGCTCCGCTGGACAGGGATCCGATCCATAAACCCGCCGTAACAGCGAAAGTTGTTGCGGCGGGTTTTTGTATGCGGTATAACTATTATAAAAGGAGGCGGACGATGAAAAAATTCCTGATGGTCCTGGGGGTAGTTTTTCTTTGTATTGTCCTGATAGCGGTCATAGGCTTTGCCGTTGCCGCGTATAACGGCACGAAATTAGATAAAAGCAGCAAGGCGTATGTGGATGCGGCAGTCCCGGCCATTGCCGCCTCCTGGAACGCCGAAGAGCTGATCATGCGCGCAAGCCCGGAGTTGCTTAAGGTGATGTCCGTGGATAAGCTGGATACCATGTTTAAGTTATTCGCGGAGAAATTAGGCGCGTTAAAAGAATATCAGGGCTCTGAGGGCGATTCTTTGGTTAATTTTTCTTCTTCAGGAAAGGTCATAACCGCCAACTATATCGCAAAAGCCGCTTTTGAAAAGGCCGACGCGCAGATAAAGATCGGCATAGTCAAACACGATGAAAAGTGGCAGCTGCTTGAGTTTCGCATTAACTCAGACGCCTTAATGCAATAATCGGCAAGACAAGGTTTAAGGACATGACCCTGCGCGAGCAGAGCGCTTGCGTAGGGTTTTGTTTTGGATTAGAATGAAAAGTATGCGCAAGATAGTTAAGCCAAAAATCCTCATATTAAGCCCTTCAAAAACAGACGAATCCCTAGGTGCTATGTATATATCTTCGGCGCTCAAAAAAGCGGGATTCCCGGTAAGGGGGGCCCTTATAAAAAAGGACCATGTCCTGAAAGTTTTTGAAAAATACAAGCCGGTTTACGTGCTTTATAGCGTGATCACCGGAGAACACAAAGAATGTTTGTCGTTGAATGGAAAGCTGAAAAAGAGAAAAGATTTCTTTTCTATTTTTGGAGGGCCGCATGCTACCTGCTGCCCTGAGGTGCTATCTCAGGAAGG
>JAQTNB010000055.1 GCA_028714055.1 Candidatus Omnitrophota bacterium | reverse complement strand
GGTCCCGAGGCAGGCCCCAAGCCCATCGCAGAAAAGGTCGCTTACCAGCCGCGCCTTGCCGTCGATGACCTTCAATGCCCCTTCGGGGCAGTTAGGGATGCAGTTCCCGCAGCCGTTGCATTTTTCCTGGTCTATGGTGATGATCTTGCGTTTTGCCATGGCGGTCAATGTTTGCGCAGTAAAGAAGCGATCGTGATGTTCTTTAATTCCCTTAAAACATGTTCTTCTATCCGGTCGAGCCTCTGCTTAAGAACGCATTTTTTTGTATTGGGGCACGCCTCTCTTTTGAAAAGGCACTCGTTGAGCTTGAAAGGCCCCTGGAAGACCTTTATCAGGTCGAGCAGGAATATGCGCTCCGCAGGTTTTGCCAGCATAAACCCTCCCCCCTGGCCCTTGTAGGACTTCAACAAACCGTTTCTATTAAGGGTCTGCAGGATCTTCCTCAAAAAAGGCCTGGGAATATCAAGCGCGGCAACCAGTCCCCCTGCCGGCATCATGGTATCCTTATGCGCGGCTATGTAGCAAAGAGCGCGAAGAGCGTAATCCGTATCCCTGGTAACAAGCTTCATCTTTTTCTCCTGAGGATAAAAACATGGGGCAGTTTAACGTCATGCCCCGAAAGACGGCTAACGAAGCAGTTTAACGTCATGCTTCAGGACAGGCCTTCGCAGCCTTCCTTACAATGCGCGACGGGCCTGAGCATCCAGCGAATAGTTACTTTCATGCGGCCTCCTTTCCTTGTAGAAGAAATGATACCATATTTGTATCATTTGTCAAGAAAAATTTTTTCTTTTTTCGCAGGCATCATTAACGCAGGAACAGGTTGGCCAGATACCCGAGGAACAAGACTTGCGGGACGCTTATCAGCGGGAGCCATAAGGCCGTGCGCCTTCCGACATTGGCCCAGAGCAGGCCGATCTCGGTATAATCCGTGACCACCCCCGCCATGAGAAAAACGAAGCTGTTCCCGAATGCCTGGGTCTGCCGGTAGATCTCGAAGGCAAAGGGGGACGACCCTTCGGAGCACACCTCGATGACCGTTGCCGCCAAAAGCGTAATCAGGAGGCCCGCGAGCGTCGGGCCCATGAACCGGTGAAAGAAATGCACCGGGATATACGCGCCGGCGGCACTCGCGGCCAATATGCCGATCGCGATCCACCAGAGCACCATCGAGGAAAGCGACTGCATGCCGGATATGACCCCCCTGGCATCACGCAGCAGCCCGGAGACGCTGAAGCGGTAATTTTTCAGGCGCGCTGCGAGGTCCGCGCGTATGGAATAATCGGCGGAGACTGACGCCGCATTCGCGTTCTTCTCTATCCATCCTTTTTTTTCAAGCGCCATAAAAATAAAACCGGTATTGACCGCGATCAAGAGGGCCGCGGCAATGATCAGGAGCCCTTTAAGCCCGAAAAAGGCGACCAGCATCACGGTCATGGTAAAATTTGCCCAGGGGCTGGCCAGCAGGAAGCTGACCACCGCGGGGCCCGATGCGCCTTTCTTATGCAATTGGATGGAAAGGGCGAGTATCCCGTGGCTGCAGGCGCTCAAAAGAAACCCCAGGAAAACGGCGTTGAATACGGTTGCGGGAGAATTGCGGGAGAGGATCTTAGAGATATATTCGCGGGGGATATAGTAATCGATCACTCCTCCCAGAAACAACCCCAGGAGCACTGCCCACCAGATCGTCTTTATATAGGAAAGGAGTGCCGTGCGTAAAGGCACCAGGAAAGGGAATACAAGAGATCCCGACAGGGCAAACACGGCGCAAAGCACGGTTATCAGGAGCCGGTGCCGCAGGAAAAATGAGCCGCCGCAGCCTTCGCATGACCCTTTTGCGGCAGGGTGCTTTCTCTTCGCAAAGGTCTCTTTGCAAAGGTCGCTGCAAAAATAATACCGCCTGTCCCCGAGTTGAAGACTCACGGCGGTCGCGGGGTCCACACGCATCCCGCATACGGGGTCTATGCTCATGCGCCTATTTTTCTTTCTTTAAGATAGCGAAGAATACTTCCGCGATCTTCGGGTCGAATTGCGTCCCGGCGCCTTCTTCGATGATCTTGATCGCTTCCTCTTTGGTAAAGGCCTTCTTACGGTAAGGGCGGTGGGAGGTCAGCGCCTGATAGACGTCTGCGATCGCTATGATACGCGCCCCGATGGGGATCTCTTCGCCTTTGAGGCCGCGGGGATAACCTTTGCCGTCCCAACGCTCGTGGTGATACAGCATCAGCGGGATGATATTGTGGAAAAACTGGATGGGGCGGATAATATCAACGCCTATCTGCGGATGCTTCTTGATCTCGTCAAATTCCTTCTTTTCGAGCTTTGAGTTCTTGTTCAGTATCCTTTCGCTGATGCCGATCTTGCCAAGGTCATGCAGCATACTGGCCTGCCGGATAAGCTCGATCTCGTACTTCGGGAGCTTCATCGCCTGGGCGATCTCGGTGGCGTAGTGGACCGTGCTTTCTACGTGCTCTCCCGTGTAATGGTCCTTGACCTCGATAGTCTTGGCAAAGGCAAATACCGCCTCGATCAGGCTCTGGTTTGCGCGCTTGCTCAGCTTCTCCAGCTTCTCCCGCAGGAACTTAGCGCTCGAGCTCACCCCCTCCTCGCCGGGAAGGGCAGCCTTCCTTTCCTTCATGTCCAGCGAAGAATAAACCTTGTTCCCTCCGAATTCTTTCACCTTGTTCAGGATCTGGTCGGCCACCTCCACCAGGTCCATACCGCGCGTGATCTTGTCATCCGGATAAGAGGCCACGGCGCCGCTGAGCTTCAGCTTGACGGTGTGTTCCTTATTCCCGAAATTATGCGTGGTCATGGAATCCATCAGCCGCTGCGCCAATACCAGGGTCGTCGCCCTGTCCGTGCCGGGGAAAACGATGACGAATTCCTCGCCCCCGAACCTGATGATGATGTCGTATTTGCGCACCATCTTCTTCAGATGGAACGCCAGCTGCTTCAATGCCAGGTCGCCGAACTGGTGCCCGTAGACATCGTTGATAGACTTGAAATAATCGACGTCGATCATCATGACCGACAACGGATGGGCGTAGCGGCGGGCGCGGTCAAACTCCGCCTCGATGACCTCCTCAAGGTAACGATGATTAAAAAGCCCGGTATGGGAGTCCTTCAGCGCAAGCTGCTTAAGCCGTTTGTTCGATTTTATCAGCTCGCGGTTAAGGATCTCGAGCTTCTGCTCCGCGCGTTTATGCGCGGTAATGTCGCGCACATATTCGATGACGCCGTTGATCTTGCCGGTTGCGGAATCCAGCAGCGGGAAGCTGTACAGGTCAAGCCAGCCGACGATCTGGCACTCCGCCCCTATCTTGGGGACGACATCGTACGCCGCCTCTCCCGTTTTAATGGTCCGGCAGCTGGGACAGACCTTGCAGGGTTCCTTACGCCCATGGTAGGCCTCGTAGCATTTCTTCCCTGTCAAAGGCATGTAGTGCGAATACCATTGCTCCATGGTGGGGTTGACCCGGATGATGTTCAGGTCGTTATCCAAAATACTGATGCCGTCCTGGATACTGGTGAAGACATCGGTAAGGAACCGCTCCCCTTTCCTGAGCTCGTCATCCGCATACTTATGCTCCAACGCGTTGCTTAAGACTTCGCCGACGGTCTTAAGCAGGGTGATTGTTTCCTGGGGCCAGGATATCTCTTTTTTGAGCGAATCGAATCCCAGGATCCCGATCACGCTCTTGCCGTATACCATCGGTACCAGGATCAGGGATTTTGCCCCGCCCTTGGTGATCAGCTTCTTTTCCGCGACCGCTTCATCGGGGAAATCCCCGAACTTGTTGATCACCACCGATTCCTGTTTGATCAATTTCTTCGCAAACCAGGGAAAGGCGTGAGCCGAAAGCCCTTTGAGCTCCTCCAGCTGGCTGGGTACCCCTTCGGCACACCATTCAAACGTAAGGTCGGCCTTGTTTTGGTCATCCGAGACCAGATAAACATAACTACGGTCCACCCCGACATAGCGCCCGATCGCTTCCAGCGCCTGGGCTATCCCCTGGTTGACCTCTTCGGGCGGGATGGTGATGAATTTGGCGGATATCCCGGTGATCATCTCTTCCAGACGAAGGCGCTCCTCAAACAAGGCCCTGATATTCCGCCGCTCCTCTTCGACGCCGATGGCGGAAGAGACAATCCCCATGATCTTCTTGTCTTCGGCTACGGGCAAGTAGTCCCGCCGGTAAAAAGCGCAGAGGGACCCGACGGATTTTCCGTCAAGCCTGACCGGATAGCCGACATACGTCTGCAGGTGGTACTTGGTTATGTGAGGGTCGCTTTTTGCATACGCGCTCTTTGAAAGGTTGCGCAGCACGACCATATCGGACTGACCGTGCTTAACCGCCTCATTACATAACGTTCCCTCGATCGTATCTTTCGGCTTGAAGTCGTCGGGAAATTTCCACCTGCTGACCGATAATAAGCGCCCGTTTTCCGTGCGGTTATACATCGCGCAATCCGCCCCCATGATCTCTCCGCAAAGCGCGACAAGGCTTTCGATGTTCTTCGCCGGATCGGCGCCGAGTTTGATGAAGCCGCTGTTTATGCGCTCCAGCCGCTTCTCCATCTCTTTGCGTTCGGTGATATCCTGGATCAGGCCGTCATAGGAAACGATCGCGCCTTTATCGTCGACATGGGCAACTGAAGTGTTCCTGATCCAGCGGATCGCCCCGTCCTTCCTGATGATCCGGTGCTCAAACGACTGGGTCTTTTCACCGGAGAGAAGCAGGGCCGTGGATTCCTGGACTATCTTGCGGTCCTCTTCGTGCACCATCTTGATCCACAGGTAAGGGTCCAGTTTGAATTCTTCGGGGCTATAACCGGTGACCGCCAGGCACGTCGGGCCGTAGACCGTCTGCGCGGGCCGGCCGTCTTTGATAAGCACCGTGAAGATATAGTCGGTGATAGACTCGGCAATGCGCTTATAGCGCTCCTCGCTTTCGCGCAGGATATGCTCCATGCTCCTGCGCACCGTGATATCCTCGATAGCGGTGACAACGCGCACCACCTTTTTACCCTCAAAGATCGGTATCTTCCTGGTCTCGGTAATGACTTCCTTCTCTTCGAGGCGGGAAAACTCCTGCGTAATAAGCACCTTGCCGTTTTCAAAGACCCGCGCATATTCGTCGCGCACCTTATCGTGAAGGAACGGAAAGGCCTCAAATATGGTCTTCCCCGTGATATTGCCGTTGACCCCGAGTTTTTCGCACCATTCGTTCAAAAACGTATTCGCCATGATGACTTTGAGGTTCTTATCCACGACGTGTATGGCGATCCCCATGGAATCGAGCGTGGTGCGGTACTGGGCTTCGGATTCCTTCAGCGCGTCTTCCATGCGCTTACGGTCGGTGATGTCGCGGCCAACCGCCTGCACTTCAACGATCTTCCCCTGCGCGTCAAAGACCCCGCGGTTGATCCAGTGCTGCCAGCGCACTTCGCCGCTCGCCAGGACTACGCGCTCTTCATTGACCACTATCTGGTTTCCCGGCACAAGAGACGAGAGGCTCAGCTTGACGTGCTTACGGTCTTCCTCCGCGATGAAAGGCAGAAAGTTCTTCCCGATAAGTTCTTCCGGCTTCTTGGAGAAATAACGGCAATACACCTCGTTGACAAAGGTAAGCGTTCCGTCGGGCAGGAAGCGGCAGAGCAGGTCTGTCTGGTCTTCCACGATACCGCGGTACCGCGTTTCGCTCTCTCTGAGCAATTCCTCCGCCTGCCTGAGCTGGTTGATGCGCCGCTGCAGGTCTTCGTTCGCCTTGGCAAGCTCCGCGGTCCTCACCTTGACCTTGATCTCAAGCTCATGGCGCACATTCAGCAGGTTCTCTTCCAGCTCTTTGCGCTGGGTAATATCGATCAGCACCCCGTCTATGCATTCGATCTGCCCGGAGGCATTGAATTGCGCCTTGGCGGTGACCGCTCCCCAGAAGAGCGTGCCGTCCTTCCTGCGCAAGAGGATCTCATAATCTTTGACAAAACCCTGCTGTTTGATCGCCGAAAGGAACTGGCTTCTTTCTTTGGGGTTGGCGTAGAGGTTCATGACGGGGACGCGCAGGAATTCTTCCGCGGAATCGTAACCGTACATCTTATAATGCGCGGGGTTAGTCTCCAGGAATTTACCGGCCGGCTCGGCGGTATTGCGGTAAACCCCCACCGTCAGGTTATCGACGAGTATCTTAAACCTTGACTCGTCTGAGCTCGACCATTCCTTAAGCTTAGCGGCCCCCTGCGCAGCTTTCGGATGCTTTTCTTTGGCGTGATGCCCTATATCCTGGTTACCCTTGTTCACGTGTCCCTCTTGGCGCGGCCCGCGGACCAATCGCCGCATATGAGCCGTAAAAATAAAAGGCAACCCCTTTGAAGGTTGCCCTCTGATTTTTTGCCCTCGGTTATTTCATATTCCCCGATCTCCGTGGCTGAGAAATAAAGTATACCACAGTAAAGGAAAAAAATCAAATCAAGTAATTGCAGAGACTTACGCTCCTCGTGAAGCGGGGGATTTTACTTCTTCGCGGAAAGCTTCTTTGTGATATCAGCCGCCACCTTCCTGCCCGATAAAAGCATCCCTCCGAAGATCGGCCCCATGCGCGGCCCGCCAAAAACTGCGTTTGCCGCCATTCCGCAGGTGTATAGGCCGGGGCAGACCTGGCGGGAATGCTCCATGATCGCCTCTTCCGCGACCTCTGCCCACATCGAACCTTCCCCCATGCATTTGCCGCTCTTGGTATCGAGCTTGATGCCGGATTTTCTCTCCGCGATCCGCACAACTTCCGCCGCATGGCCCGTGGCATCAACCACATACGAGGCGCGCATGGTAATGGGGTCGACATGAAGATTGGCGATCTCAACCGCCGTCCAGTTCAAGACGAGCCCTGCGACGCGGTTTTTCCGTATCATGACGTCTTCTGCGCTGATAAGGTTAAAGATACGCACCCCCGCCCTCACCGCCTCAAGACAGAGTGCCGCCACCGCCTCGATGGAGTCGGCCAGGTAATACCCCCGTTCATAGAGCCGCACCTTTACCCCGCACTCCCGCAGGATCGAACGCGCTTCTTCCTGCACGACGATCTCATTGAACATGATCCCCCCTCCCCACATCCCTCCTCCGACGGACAGCTTGCGCTCAAAAAGCGCCACCTTCCTGCCTTCCCGGGCCAGATACCTGCCGCACACCAGGCCCGCGGGCCCCGCGCCCACGATTGCCACATCCACGTCAAGCGCAGCCAGGAGCTTTTCTTTGTAGGATTCGATGATGGCCCGGGAGATCGTTATTTCATCAAGCATGTCTCTTCTTCCTTTTCTTAACGGTTGTCAAATAAAAAACCCTATGCCGAGCATAGGGTCATTGCACACCGGTAAATC
>JAQTNB010000054.1 GCA_028714055.1 Candidatus Omnitrophota bacterium | reverse complement strand
GGCGATCATCACCAAGCCTTTTGATATTAATGAGATCGTCAATATCCTGGAAGACTGCGCCCGGGAGCGTTACGGCGCGGATATAACGAATGTCCTGGTCATTGAAACGGAAGATATTGTGTCGGATTTTTTCCGCAAATTACTGAAAGGCTACGCCGTTACCATCGCCAAGACAGGAGAGCAGGCGCTGGAGATCCTCGCCAAGCAGGAATTCGACCTGGTCGTATCCGATATGATACTCAAGGACATGTCCGGGGTAGACCTGTACGCGCGTATCAGGGATTTGCAGCCCGAAGCCAAGGTGATCCTGGTCACCGGAGATGCCGCTAAGACCGACGACCTGGTAAAAAACCACCTGTATCATCAGATCAGGTCCCTGCTCCAATAGTGTCCTTCGTTCGGTCCCCCCGGTAAAAATATATTGCAAGCGCCTCCGGAAGCGATATAATCAAGATTGTACGGAAAAGACCACGGGAGGCGTCCCTGATGTTCGTTGAAAGAAGAAGGCATACCCGCGCGGCGATCATGTGCCGGATAACTATGCTTTCCGACCTTAGGATCCTTGCTTTTAATGCCGATATCCTGAACATCGGCGAAGGGGGGATCCGGGTCCTCCTGGACCAGAAGCTCCAGGTCCCCATCCCCGTTGAACTGGAAGTATTCCCCCTGGATAAAAAGATCATGATCAGGTGTAAGGGGGAAGTGATCTGGGTCAACGAGACATACAAGGAAAAAAAGAGCCTGCCTGTCTTTGATACCGGGATAAAATTTACCGGTATGCAGGATGCCGATAAGATCGAGATCAAGAAGCTGGTATTATTATCTACCTTCGACGAGAAATAAACTTTTGGACCCCTCCCAAAACTTACAATCCGGCCAGCCAGGAGTTCCCCAGGAACGGTCCCTCAAAGCCCTATGAAAAATTTTGCCAAGCTTGCCGCGTATAATATTCTCTGGATCGTGGTTTTTCTCGTTCTTTTCGAAGTAGCCTTGCGTGTTTTCTGGAAGATGAGCCCGCTTCAGGGAGAGATCTACCGCGCGAGCGCCAACAAGACCCTGCGTTACGAATTAAAGCCCGGTGCCGACACGGTTTATGAAGGGCAGCCGGTCAGGATAAACTCCGAGGGTTTTCGTGACAGGGAATATACCCTGCAAAAGCCTCCCCAAACGTATCGTATCGTGGTGCTGGGCGATTCCGTGGCGTTCGGAAGGTTCAACCTTCCGGAAGATAACCTCGCCCGCAGGCTTGAGGCACGGCTCAGCAGCGCCTGTCCCGGCAGGAGCTTTGAGGTCCTGAACATGGGCGTTGAGGGTTACAATACCGTGCAGGAGGCAGAGCTGCTTAAGGTTAAGGCCCTCAAATACGCACCGGACCTGGTGATCGTTTATTATTCGCTTAATGACGCGGATTACCCCGAGTATTATTTTGAAAAGAATTTCCTGAACCGCCATTTTCTCTCCGCGCGATACATCCAGTATCAGAGGAAAAAGATCATGGTGCGTAAGGACCGCAAGCTCCGGGGTGTTAAAACCGACGAAGAGGGGATCAATTACCTCTACCGTACCCAGTGCTGGGATTATACCAAAAAGACCCTGCTGGAGATGGGGGATACGTGCGCTGCCGGGGGAGCGCGGATGGCTCTGCTGGTATTCCCGGAGATGTCCGAGCAGGTCAGGGATTTTCAGGACGGGTTTCCCTTCTGGCATATTATTGAAAAATTAGAGGCGCTTAAACATCCGAATATCCTGGTGATCACCCCGGTGCGGGAGTTCGCCCGCCGGGGGCTTAAGAAAGACGACCTGCGCAACTGGACGTATCCGAACCTCAAGGCCACCGATATCATCGTTGAATATGCCCTGGTCCTGATGCGCGAAAACGGGCTGGCTTCATGCGATTGACGCCCGGTCCCATTTTTGTTTGACTTTTTTACGCGCGTAGTTACAATAGTAGATAGGCTAAGGAGAAACCGATGCGCTTGAGCGACGCGGTCAAGAAAACGATTTTTACCGTCGGGGTTGCTTTTTTGTGCGTGATGCTTTTGCTGATCTACCCGGATTTTAACGAGCATAAAGCCTATCAGCGCTCGACCATGCCTTCTTTGAACAGGCAGCTCAGGAGCTTGGGGCAGCTCCAGCTTTCGGGAGACAGCATAACCTCTACCCCGGAGGAGGCCGCGGCCCTGCGCGCGCAGGTGGAAGATATGCAGGCGCAGCTGCGGCAGGTGATAGCCGAAGACAGCGTGATCTTGCGCCGCCTGAGCGCCAAGATCAATATACTGCTCGCGGGTGTCCTGCTTTTTGCGGTCCTGTTCTTTATCGCGGGCTCTTTTTTGAACCGATAGGCGCCGGAGCACTTTTGAGCAGCAAAAAAACCGCCACGCAGGCGGCTTTTTTTATGGGTACGAGAATGTTTGCCAAGAGCGATATTTTTGTTATAATATACTCTTCCCGCAAGGAGGTTTTAT
Organism: Candidatus Omnitrophota bacterium; assembly: GCA_028714055.1. Lineage (GTDB taxonomy): Bacteria > Omnitrophota > Gorgyraeia > Gygaellales > Profunditerraquicolaceae > JAQTNB01. Next base: position 4,977 of record JAQTNB010000054.1, on the reverse strand, counting down.
GATAGACCGTTATAGTCTTGCCCGCATGAAATCCGTCTGGCAGGATGAGTTTAAATTCCAGGCCATGCTTGAGATAGAGGTCCTGGCCTTAGAGGCCTTTGCCCGCCTTAAAGAGATCCCTTCCGCGGTCCCCGGCCGGGTCAGGAAAAAGGCGCGCTTCAGCCTTCAGGCGATCAGAAAGATCGAAGAAAAGACACAACATGATGTGGTCGCCTTTGTCACTTCAGTGGCACAACATATTGGAGCCGACGCCCAATACCTGCATAAGGGCCTGACATCTTCGGACCTCCTGGATACGACACTGGGTGTCCAGCTTAAAGAAGCCACCGCTATCCTGACTGAAGACCTTAAGAGGTTATCGGCCGTATTGGCCAAAAAGGCGCGCCGCTATAAGGATATGGTATGTATCGGCAGGACCCACGGGGTACATGCCGAGCCTACGACATTCGGCCTTAAGCTTGCGCTTTGGTTTGACGAAACGCAGCGTAATTTAAAGCGCCTGGATGCCTCCGGCAGGGAAGTCTGCGTCGGGAAGATATCCGGAGCCGTCGGCACCTATGCCAATGTCTCGCCGCGGGTGGAGGAGTACGTCTGCCGCAAGCTGGGCCTTAAGGCAGCCACGACCGCGACCCAAGTCATACAACGGGATGTATACGCACAATATCTGTGCACCCTGGGGGTTATCGCGGCAAGCCTTGAGAAATTCGCGCTTGAGATACGCCACCTGCAGCGCACGGAAGTCAGGGAAGCGGAAGAGCCTTTCGGCAAGGGGCAAAAGGGCTCCTCTGCCATGCCGCATAAGCGCAACCCCGTCATCTGCGAGCGTATCTGCGGCCTGGCCCGTATTGTGCGCGCCAATGCGCTGGCGGGAATGGAAAACGTCGCGCTTTGGCATGAGAGGGACATAAGCCATTCTTCGGCCGAGCGCGTCATCCTTCCGGATTCCACGCTCGCGCTTGATTACATGCTGAATAAATTCATCCAGGTCATCGACGGCTTGCAGGTATATCCGGCGGCCATGCTTGAGAACCTGGTGCGCACCAAAGGCCTGATCTTCTCCCAGCGGGTGCTGCTGGCGCTGATGGAAAAAGGCCTCGCGCGCACCAAGGCCTATGACCTGGTGCAAAGATGCGCCATGAAGACCTGGCAGGAGGGGACGGATTTCAAGGCAAACCTGCGCAATGACCGCCAGGTCCCGCGCTACCTCACGGAAAAAGACCTGGAGAAGATATTCGACCTGGATTATTACCTGCGTAACGTGGAAACGATCCTGCGTAAGGCAGGGCTCTGACGTCTAAAAGCACATGTTTCCCATCTTATTCTTTACCGCCGCGGGTTTTTTAGCGGGGCTCGCCTATGTAATGGCGAAGAAGAAGATCCGCCCCGGGGCATTGCTTTCGAGCGTCTTTCTGGCTGCGCTTGTTGCAGCGGTATGGAAAGTGATGCGGGAGGTTTCCAAGAACAAGAAGCGCGGGGATTTCTTTAGCTAAGGAGGGGGTTATGGGAGTGTTGGTTATTTTATTCCTGGGGTTCATGATCGGCGTGGTGTTTGTCAATGTCGCGCGCACCAACTCAGTCAAGCCGATAATCATAGCCACCATCGCGGGTTTAGGCATCGGCCTGGCCTTCGCGTGCATCAGGGTGGTCCCTGCCGGGTACGTGGGGATCGTGGATTTCTTCGGGCATGTTTCGCAGGAGCCGCTGAAGAGCGGCATTAATTTCGTCAATCCCCTGGCCCGGGTCATTGTGCTTTCGGCACGCACGCAGGAGGACAAGGAGACCATGAGTGTGCCCTCCAAGGAGGGGTTGAACGTTTCCCTGGATGTTTCCATCCTTTACCGCCTGGATGCCTCCAAGGCAGTGGAGGTATATAAGACCATCGGCCCCAATTATCAAAATGTCATGCTGGTCCCTCAATACCGCGCCGCGGCCCGCGGGGTCACCGTTGCCCATGAAGCAAAGGCCCTCTACACTTCGGAGCGCGAGATGCTCGCGCAGGCAATAGACGATTCCCTGGCGAACCTTATCGGCGGCAGAGGGGTCATCATTGAACGCGTCCTCTTAAGGGCGATCACCCTTCCTCCGACGGTCAGCAACGCGATCGAGCAGAAGCTTAAGGCGGAACAGGATGCCGAACGCATGAAATTCGTTTTGCAGCGGGAGACGCAGGAAGCGGAACGAAAGCGCATCGAGGCAAGCGGTATCCGCGACGCCCAGGAGATCATCGCCCAGAGCCTCAGCTCCCAGTATTTGCATTACCTTTGGATCAATACGCTCAATGAGAATCCGAACGTCATCTATGTCGCGACCGAAGCGAATATGCCGATGTTCCGCTCCGTGAACCCCGATGAACAGCTGGCGCGCAGGAAGCCGCTTCTTTCTAAAGAGTCCGTCGAGCAGAAATAGGGTGCAGTAAACCGCAAAAATAAAAGCCCTGCCGTAAGGTGAGTCTCTATGTTCTGGCGCATCGAAGTGAGGGAAAAGAAAGGTATTTTTGACGCAGCAGGAGAAGGCGTCAAAAAAGATATCCTTGACCTGGGGATAAAAAAAGTCCGTCATGTCCGCTTTATCCAGGTCTATACCCTTGAAGGAGACCTTACCCGCGCCCAGATCAACACTATCTGCCGCGAGCTCTTAAGCGATACCGTAACGCAGGACTATTTTTTAGGCACATCCGGCGCGGGCGGCTCCAGGGCGCTTGAAGTAGCGTATAACCCGGGGGTGATGGACCCGGTCGAAGGCTCGATCCTCAAAGGGGTCGCTGACCTTGGGATACGCGGGTGCCGGTCGGTCAAGACCGCGAAGAAATACCTTATCCAGGGAGACCTTTCCTCCGCGCAGCTCGCGACCATCTCCGAGAAACTCCTCTGCAACAAGCTTATCCAGCACATAGTCACCTCATCGCGCCGGGCCGCGCTGCCCGCGGCTGAAAAGCAGGGTGTCAGGGTCATAACGGTCGGCCTGCTTTCCGCCTCAGACGCGCAATTAAACAAGATCAGCAAAGACGGGCAGCTTTTCCTGAACATCAGGGAGATGCGCCATATCAAGGAATATTTTTCCGGCCTCGGGCGCAACCCCACGGATTGCGAACTGGAGACCGTCGCGCAGACCTGGTCTGAGCACTGCTGGCACAAGACCTTCAGGGGCAAGATCGACTATACGCAGGTCACCCGTTCACCGAAGCGCGTGATCAGGAAAAAAATAGACAACCTTTTAAAGTCCACCATCATGAAGGTCACCTCCGAGCTGCGCAAACCCTGGTGCGTATCGGTATTCAAGGACAACTCGGGCGTGATCAGGTTTGACGAGTCGCACAATATTTGTTTTAAGGTAGAGACCCACAACCATCCTTCGGCGCTTGAGCCTTTCGGAGGGGCGAATACCGGTATCGGCGGGGTCATCCGCGACCCTCTCGGCACCGGGCTTGGCGCCAAACCGATCCTCAATACCGATGTCTTTTGTTTCGCGCCCCCGGATTATCCTTTCGCGAAACTCCCGAAGGGGACCCTGCATCCTAAGCGCGTGATGAAAGGCGTTGTCTCGGGCGTGCGCGATTACGGCAATAAGATGGGTATCCCGACGGTAAACGGCGCGGTGCTTTTCCACGACCGCTTTGTCGGCAACCCGCTTGTGTACTGCGGCACCGTCGGCATCATGCCGAAGGACAAGAGCTTCAAGCGCGTAAACCCCGGCGACCTGATCGTGGTAGTAGGAGGAAGGACCGGCAGGGACGGGATACACGGGGCCACTTTTTCTTCGGGAGAGCTCACGCACGAGTCAGAGGTGATCTCAAGCGGCGCGGTGCAGATCGGCAACCCCATCCAGGAAAAGAAGATGGTGGATACGATACTGGCGGCGCGTGACCTGGGGCTTTACAGCGCGATCACCGATTGCGGCGCCGGCGGGTTATCCAGCGCCGTCGGCGAGATGGGGGAAGAATTGGGCGCGCAAGTCAATCTGGATAAAGTCCCCTTAAAGTACGCGGGGCTTTCGTATACCGAGATATGGATCTCCGAATCGCAGGAGCGCATGGTCCTGGCAGTGCCCCGCAAGAACCTTAAAAAACTTATCGCTGTCTTTGAAGGGGAAAACGTGGAGGCGGCGGTCATCGGGGAATTTGCCCGCACCGGGAAACTGCGCCTGCATTACCGCGGCAGGCTCGTCTGCGACGTGGCAATGGAGTTCCTGCATAAAGGCATCCCGCGCCTGGAAAAACAGGCGCGTTTCATCCAGCCCGGGCATAAAGAGCCGCGCCTGAAGCCTTCCCGGGACTTAAGCCCCTGGCTGCTGAAGCTGCTTTCCCGTTATGACATCTGTTCAAAGGAATGGATCATCAGGCAATATGACCATGAGGTCCAGGGAGGCTCGGTCCTTAAGCCGCTTTCCGGCAGGGATAATGACGGGCCGTCGGATGCCAGCGTGACCCGGCCCTTACCCGGTTCAAAGAAAGGGATCATCCTTTCCTGCGGGATAAATTTCAGGTATGGCTTCATAGACCCTTATTGGATGGCTGCCTCCTGCATTGACGAAGCCCTGCGCCAGATAATAGCCAGCGGCGGCAGCCTTAAAGAAGTGGCGATCCTGGATAATTTCTGCTGGGGCAATCCCGACAAGCCTGACCGCCTGGGAGGGCTGGTGCGGGCGGCGTTCGGTTGTTACGATATTGCCAAGGCCTTCGGCGTGCCGTTCATCTCGGGGAAAGACAGCCTGTATAATGAATACACGGTGCACGGCAGGTCCCTGTCTATCCCGGGGACACTTTTGATCTCCGCGATAGCCGTGGCCGATGATGTCGAGCGCAGTATCTCCATGTATGCCAAGAAGGCGTCCAATCTTTTATATGTCGTCGGCCTGACACACGATGAGCTGGGAGGTTCGCATTATTACGAATTGCACGGCGCGACCGGCAACAATGTCCCCCGCGTGCGGCCTGCCGCGGCCTTAAAGGCGTTCAGGGCGCTCAGTGCCGCCGCAAGC
>JAQTNB010000053.1 GCA_028714055.1 Candidatus Omnitrophota bacterium | reverse complement strand
GATCTCCGCCGTCGCTCATCACCTGGCGGATAGTCGTCACCAGGTCCGCGGCCGACCCGCCGAGAAGGTTCACCTTCTCCTTTGAAAAATTGGCATTGGGCACTGCCCGGTATTTAAGGGCGTATATCTTGGTTTTGGTCTCCAGTTTCGGCACGCCCCAATCCTTGACGATAAAGATATTCGATTCCTCAGCCAGGTCATAGGAAAGGTTATTTGCCTTGAATATCTTGTTCATCGCTTCCTGTATGGGGACATTGTCCAGATACAGGGTGACCTTGCGCTCCTGCACCGCCTCGGAGGCGATGAAATTCAGCCCCGACTGGATGGAGAAAATCTTAAGGATATCCTTGAGGTTTGCGTTCTGCAGGTCCATCGAAATAAGCACGTCCGAATCTTCCAGATACGGCGCCTCCTGGGCGCAGAGGCTGGTCATATACAATAAAACGATGAGTGCGGATAATACGCGTGATTTGCCTTTCATTTTTTCTCCCTCCTTTTAGCATCCTTCCGGGGATCGGGATAGAATGTTTGAGCCGGGGACGGAATCGTATGTTCCTCCCCCTGGAATGAAACGATAAGCCCGTCCTTGCGGATATCGACAACGCGGGCTTCCTCTATGATATCTCCGACTTTTACCACCTTCTCGTTTACGATCGCCTGCGGCAACGCGCCTCCCCAGATCAAACCCTGTATGACCATCGGAGGCAGCTGCTTGACCTCGACCTTTTCTTCTTTTTTCTCCTGCGGCTGCTCGATCACCTCGGCTCCAAACGGGTCTTCCAGGTCCTCCGCCCGGTATTCGACCTGCGCGGGCCTGAGCGCCGCGTCCCCGCCGGCATCCTGCGCAAAGCAGGCTCCGGCCGAGGCCGCCAAAACCGCAGATAAAAACGCAGATAAAAACGCTTTGTGTCTCATCGTTAGTTTTTGAAAACCACCGTGCTTATCGTCAAACCGACGAACAATTTGTGCGCCTGCTGCTCGCTCTCCCTGACCTTTTCCAGCGTCTTGATCTCAAACCTGTCTATAAAAAACACGTCCGGATGGTTCTCGATCTTGCTGATAAATTTGGCTATCACGTGGTAACTGTCCACGCCAATCACGATATCAAAAGGGTATTTGAGATACGCGGGGAAGTTCTCCTCCTGCCGCGGTTTCATGGAGATTATCTTGACGTTGGACTCCTTGGCCATATTGCTGATCGTATTGATCACGGCGGAGATATCGCGCTTGTTGAAGAGCTTCTTGTAGCTGTTCATCTTTTTCTCAAAGTTGGCTATGCTGACCAGCACTTCGTTCTTCTTGATCTCCGTATCCCTGCTGGCCCTGAGCAATTCGATCCTCCGGTTTTGCCCGCCGTAAAGGTTGACCACAAAGAACAGCGTGCCGATCGCAACGACGGCCATGAACAACTGTCCTCTATATTTATCCAGCAACCCGCCTATTTCCATCGTCATTTATAGTTCCTGCACGATATGGTAAATGTGGTGACAGCCACGCCCTGCGACTGTCCGTGGTCTATAGTAGAGATACTGACATCCTTGAAATACCTGGCAAAGGCCGGGTCTTCCTTCAGCGCGGCCAGGAAGCTGTTGACCAGGTCAAATTCTTTTTCGCTGTCTCCGAGGTAGGCGGTGCCCGACAACGTCAGCTCGATCCTTGTTTCGCTCTTGCGGAAAGAAAGCTCCAGCAGCCTCAGGTGCTTGGGGATCGAGCGGGGTATGACTTCCAGGACCTCGGTAAGGTATATCGGTTTTTTGACCAGTTCATCAATGGCCTTTGTCTTAAGCTTGTACCCCGCGTCTACGGCAAGCAGCTCGTCATAGCTGACCGTAGGAGAGACCGTGGTGACCCCCGCGCGGGCGCTTAAAATACTCTGGAGCTCGTTCTGCGCCGGCCCCACCCGGTAGGCCCCTATTAAGAAGGTCGCCGCGCAGATGGCCCCGCATATGCCCAGCGTCAGCATCTCGGTCTTATAGCGGACAAAATCGGTCAACAGGTTCTGCTGTTTCGGGCCGGGCTTTTTAGCCGTTTTCTCCTGCGCCAGGAGCAAGTCTATCTTTACGGGAGTCGCCACCTTGACCAGCGATCCGCTGTATCCTTTGAGGAACGCCGATGAGAACGGGAGCGGTTTACCGACCCCCTTGGTGATATTCACCCATTGCGTCCCCAGTCCTATGTCCCTGATAAAGGTCTCCAGTTCAAGGTAATAATCCCTGTTCATGATAAAATGCACCTTTTTGATGTTTTTCAGCGGAAAGGTGCGGTCGTAATAATCAAGGGAGATGCGTATTTCCCTGCGCAGCTTCTCAAGCATGGGGCTTAAGTGCCCTTCTTCCCCCGGGACTGTGGTCGCAGCGGGGACAACCCGCTGGCTTTCCGAGATAACGGCGATATCCCGGCTGAAGAGAGGAAAACCGTTTTCCAATACCACGAAATTTATCTCATCCTCCTCAAGCAGGTCGACATTCACTATCGCCGACACGCTCTTTTCATTGAGGCCGGCAAGGCCCAGGAGCCTGAGCATGCTGAAAGCCGAATATTCTATACCCTTGACCTTCAGGCCCGTCTGGCTGAAGATCGAACGGTATTTGTTCAGGGTATCTTTCTTGATCCCCACAAAAAGCACGTAATTCTTTTTCGTGGCTTTATCGAGCCTGCACTGAAAATCCGAGACAAGCTCTTCCACCTTAAAGGGTATGTATTTCTTGACTTCAAAATTTACCGCCGCGTCAAGCTCTTGTTTGGGCATCAGCGGCATCTCAAACGTCCTGATGATAAGGTCCCTGCCGGAAAGGACGACCGTGACTTCCGATTCCTCTATTTTATTCTTTTTCAGCTCTTCGTTTATCGCCTGGGCGATCTTGATCTCTTCGGGCACCTTCTCTTCAAGCGGGTCTCCCGTGGAAAGCGCGGCCCTGCTGATCTTGGCGGAATTGACCGGCAGCTTGCCCTTGGATTCGACTATGCTGACGGTCTTGGGTCCGATATAAATTCCGAGGCCGTTCATTGCTTCTCCCCTGTCCTGGAAACCCTTCTTCTGCTCTTAAGCCAGGCGTCGATCTCTTTACGGTCAAACCTCCAGACGCCTCCGACCTTGATACCGGTGATCTTTCTCTCGTGAAGCCAATTATAGATCGTCTGCTTCTTAAGCTTAAGATATGCCGCTAATTCGTCAATGTCGATCAGTCTGTTCATCTTAGTTTATGTTTTGCTCATATATTCCACTGTGGACTTAATTAGAACATAACGGACTTATTTTGTCAAGTGTTTTTTTTCTTAAACTTACTTAGACTTACTTTATTCTCAAACCGCTTGAAAACAAACAGATTATAGATACAATTAAAACAAATAAAAATATAATAGATTTACTTAGATTATTATAAACTTACTCACTAATTGTTATGCGTTTAAGGAGGTTATCGACGGGGTTTAAAGCGCGTTTGAGAGGATTAGCTTTCGCTATAAGTGTAGTCTACGCTAAGCCTGATGGTGCTGATCCCGTTAGCATCGGGGTCGCTTATCATGATATCGACCGGATAGGGGATATCCGCGTCCGGGTGATAATCGTCATAATTGCTGGGGGCAGACCAGGTCCCGTTAAAAAGGTTGTCCCTGGTGATCTGCATCACCGCCATGGCCGAATAATAGGCCCTGAGGCGGTTAACCTGGTGCTGGGAAAAACGGGATTGATTCAGTATGATATTGGCAATGACCGCCGACAGGATTCCGGTCACGACGATCGTGCCGAGAAGAAGCAGTAAAGCGACGCCGCGGGAACGCATACAAGCTTATCCGTTCTTTCTAAGACTCACCCTGTAATCGCTGCCGGCCTGCTGCAGGATAACGTGCCCTTCCCTGGCGAGCCATCCGAGGCTCATCAAAACGTTATCGCGGGGCTTATCGATCCCCTGGGCCAGTGAAGACAATGCTACTTCGCCGTGCTGATCAAGATAGTGCCATATTTCTCCAGCAACTATTCCGATTTCAGTAATCATTTTCACCTCCTGAATGATACTCATTCTAAAACAAGCACACCGCCTGTCAACTACTTTTTTTATTATAGCTTCCGCAGCGCGGACACGTAGAAATATAATCCTCCTTGGTATTAATAAACGTATACGAGCACACCGAACAAAACCATATAAAACGGGGGTCCAGGGAAAGGTCTTTATCCTTTTGTTTGCCGGTAAACACCCCGAGGGCAAAAGCCGCTGCCAGGATGCCCAGGATATAAAACGCTATCGCTATGGAGAAATCAATGAGTATCATCTTTTGCGGTTGACAGCTCGATCGCAACGCTCTGCCATGAGCCGGGCGCAAAACCCATCCGCTGGACAGAAAGGTACCTGCTGATATACCGCATGCTCAAAAGGTCCGCTTCCAGGTTCCCGGAAGAGACCTTCCTTTTTACGAAGATGTCCCCTGCCTTACTCTCCGGAACGACGTTGAACATAAGCTCGATATGCACGACTTGCCTGTCCTTGAAATACAGGCTGACCTGATAAGGCAGGCGGGGATAAAACATGACCGACTGCTCTTTTCTGGCCGCAGGCAAAGGCACGCTTGCCTGCGGGGAGATCTGCGCCTTGGCTGATCCCGGCCCGGGGAGAGATTGAGGCTTGGCTCGCCCTTCGGGCACGGCAAAGTCCCGCGCCCCTGCATAGCGAAGCATCCCTTTGCCGCGCGCTTCAAGGAACACCGTCCCCAGGGGGTTATCGCGCGTATGCGGGTAACCCGTCACGGAGAGGCCCGGCCGGCGGAATGTCCCCCAGTAAAAGGCATCGCTAAGAGAGATACGCGGCAGGCTGTGCCCGAAAGAAAGCCCCAGGAAGCCAAAGCACGCCAGGTGCCCCGCAAAGGAAAAAAATAAGGTCTTCTTCAAACTGCTGGTCATCATTCCTGGTTGGTTGCGATGTTGACCTGAGCGACCCCCAGGTCACGGCACATATCCCAGACCTCGACGATCCTCCCTAAAGAGGCCTGCTTGTCCGCCCTGATCAGCACCGACTGCTTCCTTTTGGCCACCCCGGCAAGGAGATTTTTGAGCTCCGAGGTGACGACGACCTTCCCGTTGAAATAAACGATGTTCTCCGCGGAGACCAACAGCTCCACGTTTTCGAATTTTACGACTTCGCTGGTGAGCGCCTTCGGCAGGTTCACCTTGATCCCCGGCTGGATGATAAAGCTCGACGTGAGCATAAAAAATATCAGCAGCTGAAAGACGATATCGATCAGGGGGGCGATATCTATCTGTTTGAGCCCGTGTTCAATCTCCATATGTCTTCTGAAACGCATGCCCGCTCCTATTCGGTCAGGAAATTGACCAGTTCCGTGGAGGCCTTTTCCATTTCCAGGATAAAATTATTGATCCGTGTGACAAGGTAATTGTACGCCACGAAGGTGGGGATCGCGACGATCAGGCCGGCGACCGTCGTCAACAGCGCCTCCCAGATACCCCCCGCAAGGTCCCCGGGAGAAACAGGATGCAGCGATGTCGCTTTCATCTGTATTGTCTGGAAGCACCTGACCATTCCGGTGACCGTCCCGAGCAGCCCCAGCAGCGGGGAAACATGGGCGAGGGTCGCCAAGGTGGTCAGGTTCTTTTCAAGCTTCGGGATCTCATAGAGCGAGGCGTCTTCTATCGCCTCCTTGATCTCTTCGCGCGTGCGGTCATACTTGAGGATCCCCGCCTTGAGGATGTGCGCGATAGGGCTGGGGGTCCCGTCGCAAAATTGCAGCGCCTCCTTTATCTTATGATGCTTGACCAGCTCCAGTATTTTATCGAGGAACTGGCGGGTGTCTATTTCTATCCGGCGCAGGTGCCAGAATTTTTCCAATATGACCGCAAAGGCAAAAATAGAACAGAGGAGTATCGGCCACATCACCGGCCCCCCTGCCACAAACACCTGCCACAGCCCCATCTTGTATAAATCCATCTGCCTCCTCCTTATTCCTTATCGTCCGGCATGGGCATTGATCCAGTCAATGCGTTCCCGGGCGTATTTTCCTTCTTCGATCCCCATGGATATGACCCGCTGATAGATCCCCACCGCCTCTTTGAAGGCCTCCTTGTTCTCATAAAGCCCCGCGGCCCGCAAAAGCGACTTTGCCGCCAGGTCCTGGCGTTCGCCATACAGGTAGGTGACCTTAAGGTATTCTTCTATCGCTTCCTCAACCTTCCCCTGAGCCTGCAGGACCTCGGCGATCATAAACTGCATATCGGGCATCTGCCTTAACGGAACGGCCTCCAGGCCCTTGCGGTAGAAATCGTACGCCTCATCCAGCGCCCCCTGCTGCCGGTAAATATCCGCCAGCTTCGGGTAAACAAGGTGCGCCAGGTGCGGATACTGCCCGATGACGTCCTTAAATGTCGCGATGGCAGCCGAAGGGTCCTGTTGTTTTACGTAGATATCGGCGATGGCAACGGAGGCCTGCCCCGCAAGGTCTGACCTGCCGTGTTCAACGGCCTTGCGGAAATAGCCGACCGCCTCTTCGTATTTCGACTCCTCCGCCGCCAGGGACCCCAGGACGTAATACGCATCGGGCACGAGGTTACTTTTGGAAAAATCCTGTATAAGCGCCAGAAAATACCGGCGCGCGGTGCCCTGTTCTCCCAGGCGGTAATAGTATTCCCCCAGCCACCACATGATCTCGGGGGTAAGGCTTGAATCCGGATATTTGGTACGCAACATCTTAAAACGCGCCACCGCTTCTTTTTCGTTGCCCATCTGGAAAAAGCAGTCGGCGATCTCATATTCCGCCTTCTGGGAAAGCTCCGCATCGGAGGTATACGTGCGCGCGATATCCTTAAACACCTCTATCGCCTCCTGGAATTTACCCAGGTTGTAAAGGCTGGTCCCCAGAAGATATACCGCCTGGGGGCGCAGAGGGCTGTCTTTCAATTCTTTTGAGAACTGCTCGAATATCTCCCTGCTGGCGTTATAATCTTCGGCCTGAAAATAACTGAGGCCCGTCACATACGCGGCATCGTCGGAAAGCTTCGAGCCGGGAAAATTGTCTTTGAGCTTCTGAAAAGCCATGATCGCGGCATTATAATCGGAGGTCTTGAACAATGTCAACCCCAGCTGGTATTGCACGTAATCGCCGTAGAGGCTGTCCGGATAATCCCGCAGTATCGAGTCATAGACCTCCTGGGCCTTGCGGTAATCCCCGGAATCCTGGTAGGCATCCCCCATCTGGCATAATGCCGCCACCTTAAAGGTCTTGTCGTCGCTGCCTTTGGCCACCTTGCGAAAAGCCTCTATCGCCTCCTTAAACTCCCCATCCTTAAGAAAGGCCCAGGCAAGGCCGTAATGGACCCTGTCCTGCAGCTACTGCGACACCTTTTCAACGGGCGTTTTTTCCAGCGCCTCCCTATACACCGCTATCGCCTCTTTATATTCGGCAGCGTTATAGAGGGAATCAGCCTTGCCAAGATAGGCCTCCAGGAGCACTTCGGT
>JAQTNB010000052.1 GCA_028714055.1 Candidatus Omnitrophota bacterium | reverse complement strand
ACTTGTTTGCGAAGGCAATTGAGCTTCATGGGCTTCCTCCTTTTGATCCGCCTTTTCAGCCAAAGCGGAAAAATTCTCCATCTTTGGCAGCTCATCCAGCGACTTGAGCCCGAAATACTCAAGGAACGACCTGGTCGTCCCGAAGACCTTGGGCCTTCCGGGAGAATTTTTCCTGCCGGCGACCCTGATCAGGCTCTTATCAAGCAGGCTTTTCATCACGCCGTCGATATTGACATTGCGCAACGACTCTATTTCAAGCTTCGTGACCGGCTGCTTATAGGCGATAATGGCGAGGGTCTCCAGGGCAGGCTTTGAGAGGCGCTCGGCGTGGCGCTGCTTATACAGCTTTCTTAAGAAAGGCGCTAAATTCGGGGCGCTGACCATCTGAAACCCCCGGCGATCTCGATAATGCGCACCCCCCGGTTGATCTTTTCATATTCGGCGCTCAGCTGCTCGATGATCGCGCGCAGCTCGCTTGGCTCAAAGTCCTCAAACACCCCGCGTATCTGCTCCAGCATAAGCGGCTTGTCGCTGGAAAACAACAGTGCCTCTATGACAGATTTCGTATTATCCTGGACAACTGGATTTTCCCCGTTCATAGCTTTTTTCTCTGTTTGTAAACCTCGTTTAACAGGTCTTCGGTCGTCTGTATCTCCGGCGAGCGTTCCATCGCCTTGCGGATCATGGCGGCGGCTTCGGCCTTCTTGTATTCCAGCTGCATTAAGACCGCCTGGGCTTCTTCCGCGATGTCGGGCGCCCTGCCTTCGGCGGGTTGCGCCTTCCCCGCGTCCTTCACCAACCCGAATTTTCCCACTTTATTCTGAAGCTTGGCAATGATCTCCCGCGCCCTCTGCTGGCCGATACCCGGGAGGGACTTCAAGAAAACGATGTCCGCTTCGTCGATTGCCCGCGCGATCTCGGAGATCGGCTTATTAAATGCCCGCAAGGCGGCCTTCGGGCCGATACCCGAAACGGTAATGAAGGTCTCGAAGAATTCTTTTTCTATCTCGTTTAAGAAACCGATCAGGACCGGGGTGCTCCGCGATGGCTCGACCTGATAGTAGTGGTAGGTGATGAGGGTGATGGAGCCGTCCTGGGCGATGCAGCCTTCAAGCCTCTGCATGACCATCTGCGGGAGCAGGACCTCATAGGATACGCCGCCGACATCCACCACCAGGCGGCAGGCATCCTTTTCTGAGACTTTTCCCGTGATACGCGCGATCATCGATATGCCCTCATGATATAACTGTGGGCTATTGCCAGCGCCAAGGCATCGGTCACGTCCGTATAGCTCGGCACTTTTCCTAAAGAAAGGACCCCTGTTACCATGCGTTGTATCTGATGCTTGGAGGCCAGGCCCCTGCCGGTTATCGCTTTCTTGACCCTCGTTGCCCCATACTCCACCAGCGGTATCCCCTGCTGGGCGCAGGTAAGGCAGATAACGCCGCGCGCCTGGCCCAGGATAAAGGCAGTCGTAGGGTGGCGGGAGTGGGCGTAGAGTTTTTCCAGAACCATCACTTCCGGTTTTGTATCGGAGATCAAACGCAAGACCGCCTGGTGTATCTTTCCAAGCCTCAAGTGAATGGGCTGCCGGGGGGAAGTTTTGATGATGCCTGCTTCGAGCAACGCCAGGTTTTTTCCTTCGGCGTCAATGACACCGTAACCGGTAACGGTCAAGGCCGGGTCTACCCCCAGGATTCTCATCCCTTATTCTTCGGAAGCTGTCTGCTCCAGTATCTCATCCGGTATATCAAAGTTGGCATACACCGACTGAACGTCATCATGCTCTTCCAATGCTTCTACCAGCGCAAGGACCTGGCGGGCTTCGTTTCCTTCTACTTTAACCGTAGATGAGGGTATCATGGTCAGCTCCGCGTCTTCGGTCTTGATACCTTTGGCTTGCAATACCTCTTTTACTTTTTCAAAATCCTGGATCGAAGAAGTGATCTCGTAATTATCGCCTTCCAGCTTCATGTCTTCCGCTCCCGCCTCCAGGACGATATTCAGCAGTTCTTCTTCCTTGGCCTGGTTCTTTTCGACCAGCAAAAAGCCTTTCTTGGCAAACATCCAGCTTACCGAGCCGCTCCCTGCCATGTTGCCGCCCTTCTTAGACATGATGTTGCGGATCTCCGCCGTCGTGCGGTTCTTATTATCGGTAAGCGCGTCAACCAGGATCGCCACCCCTCCCGGACCGTAGGCTTCATACATAATGCCTTCATACACGACACCCGGCAATTCACCCGTGCCGCGCTGGATCGCGGTTTTAATGTTGTCGTTAGGCATATTGGATTCTTTTGCCCTGGCCATTGCCGTGCGCAAACGGACATTCGTGATCGGATTACCGCCTCCTTCGCGCGCGGCAACCGTCAATTCCTTGATGAGCTTGGTATACATCGCTCCTCTTTTTGCGTCGGCAACCGATTTTTTTCCTTTATTAGTCTTCCATTTAGAATGACCTGACATATGAACCTCCTTAATGAGCCCGCCACAATTTGTGGCGGGCGAATTGGGCCCTTCCTTAACGGAAAGGAAGGCCCATCCTTTCTGGATTGACTCCGAGCCATGCCGAGCTGGATTTCGAAAAATTTGCGAAGCAAATTTTGCAGAAATCCGGCCGGCGCTTATGGCTCGGAGCAATAAGTCTTTTCTCTTCCTTAAATTTAACAGGGCAAGCAGAATAAGCCGAGTTCTGTGTCGAGGCGATAAACCGTCTCTTTAGTGGTTATTCCTCTGGGAACCGGTATTACTACCGGCCTCAAGCAGCCTACCCCTTCATCCACTCCCGTTATAAGGCGGGAATTCCGGGCGGGCCGCCCTTTGCATCCCCTCCCTTTGGGGAAGAGGATGGCATGGATGAAGAAATTTGGCCTTGCTCCGCGTAGAGATTGCTCGTTTCACCGCCCCGCTTACGCTTACATCGTAAATTGCAAAGCAATTTACGATGTGTGGGGCGCTCGTCTCTGTAGCTCTCCCGCCAAAAATTCAGGCGGGTCCGCCTCGAATTGCGGCGAATATCCTTCTGCCATTATGCATGACGGAGGTGGGCGTTACCCACTACGCTGCCCTTCGGAGCCCGGACTTTCCTTACTCGCTTTCCTTCGAGAGGTCGGCGAGCATCACCACGTTCTGCCTGCCCCTGTTTTCAAAGAGCTTTTTCCAAAGCTTCCTTCACTGCCTGTGTTGCAAGCTTATCTGCGCCGCAGTTCTCTTCCCTCGGGATGTGGCGCACCATGACTTCTTTGAAGCCGGACTTCAGGCGCAAAACCTGCTCGTATAAGACCTTGATCCCGGCGTTCTTTATCTTGTAAAGCCCGTTGACCTGCCGCGAGAGAAGCTCGCTGTCGGTATTGACCGTGATGGCTTCCGCCCCCAGGGCCATGCTCTCCTGCAGCCCGTGCACTAATGCCGTATATTCGGCGACGTTGTTGGTAGCCGTGCCGATATAGCGCGCGATGTTCTTGACTACGCGGCCCTGCTGGCAGATGATCACGCCGATGCCGCTGGGGCCGGGATTGCCTTTCGAGGCGCCGTCAATAAAAAGCTCAAGCCGCCTCATCTTCGATATAAAGGATCCTGTTGCAGACTTCGCAGGTTATTATATTCTCGTACATCTTGATCAAATTTATCACCTGCGCCGGCACAAACATATTGCATCCGAGGCAGGAATTACTTTTTACGCTCACGATGGCCAGCCCGTCGCGGCTGCCGAGGATCCGCTCGTATTGCGCCATGATCTTCGGGTCTATGAGCGGCAGGATCTGCCCGCGCTTTGCCTCGATCTCGGTGATCTGGCTTTCGATCTCTTTTATGCGCGCCTCAACTACGCCTTTTTTTGCCTTAAAAACCTTCTCTTCTTCCTGGAGCTTCTGTTTTTCGGCTTCAATCTCCGCCTTGGCCGCGTCGGCGGCGTTGAACAATTCAAGGATCTTATCCTCGATAACCGAACCGTCGGCCTTGGCGTCGCCGATCTGCTGCAGCATTGCCTGATATTCTTTGTTGGTCTTGAGCTGGTAGAGCTGGCCCTGGAGCTTCTTGACGCTCTCTTCCTTCGTGGCAAGCTCGAGTTCTTTCTCTTTGCGCTGTTTCTGCACGTCAAGCAGGTTCTTTTCAAGCTCGGCCAGATGCTGCTTCTTTGCCTCGAATTCTTCGTCCAGGACTTTTATCTCGGCAGGCTTTATCTCCTTTTCCTGCCTGAGGCCATAGATCTCGGTATCAAGCGCCTGCAGGCGTATGAGGTTCCCTAATTGTGTTTTTAGGTCTAATCCTGCCATAGATTTCATATATATGGGCGATAGAGGATTCGAACCTCTGACCTTCACAATGTGAATGTGACGCTCTAACCAACTGAGCCAATCGCCCGGTTGTAACTCTTTGACCGTAAAAGCAGTTACACGCTTTAAAAAGCTGCCTTCGGCCCAAAAGTCTATAAAAGACATCGCTGGGCCCAGAAGGGTTCCTGCCTGACGGCAGGCAGGCGAACCTCCGACCAGTCGCGACTCGCGTTGCTCGTCGCTCCCCATAGGGGCTTCGCCCCTCTGGCGGGCTCATCCACTACGTGGATTCGCCCTGTCACCCCAAAAGCGCGGGGAAAAATTTTCCCCGCACCCCTTCTTGGTCGTCGGAGACAGGCCCAAAAGTCTATAAAAGACATCGCTGGGCCCAGAAGGGTTCGAACCTCCGACCAAGTGATTATGAGTCACCTGCTCTACCACTGAGCTATGGGCCCCAATCTAAGCAATTCCCACAGCCAATCCGCGGCTTGGGCGTAGACGCACGGGTCCTCGCTACGTAAATTATTTATATTAACAGAATTCCCTTTTTTTGTAAAGATTTTTTATGGTAAGGCGGGGAAAAAGGGGCTTTAATATTCTCTCTGGTGCACCAGGGCCATATCAAGGAAGGTCCTGAGCCTCCGTGAACGGGTAGGATGCCTTAATTTCTTAAGGGCTTTGGCCTCTATCTGGCGGACGCGCTCGCGGGTAACCCTGAAGACATTACCCACCTCTTCGAGCGTGCGCGGGCAGCCGTCACTGATGCCGAAACGCAGGATAAGGATCTTCTTCTCCCGGTCGGTAAGGGTGCCGAGCGCCGAATTCATCTCATCCTTAAGCATTGCGCGGATGGTCGCGTTTGCCGGAGAAACCGCCTTTTTATCCTGGATAAAATCGCCGAAATGGGTATCCCCTTCGTCGCCGATGGGCATCTGAAGGGATATCGGTTCCTGGGCGATCTTGAGGATCGCCTTGACTTTATCCTGGGGCATGCGCATCTTTTGCGCTATTTCTTCTACGGTCGGTTCGCGCCCGTTCTGCTGTATGAAAACCCGGGAGAACCTGATGATCTTGTTGATGGTCTCCGTCATATGCACCGGTATCCTGATCGTGCGCGCCTGGTCCGCAATGGAGCGCGTGATCGCCTGGCGTATCCACCAGGTAGCATAGGTAGAGAACTTATAGCCTCTCTTGTATTCGAATTTCTCGACCGCGCGCATAAGCCCGATATTGCCCTCCTGGATAAGGTCAAGGAAAGACAACCCGCGGTTGGTGTATTTCTTGGCAATGCTCACCACCAGCCTTAAGTTTGCTTCGACAAGCTGCTTTTTGGTCCGGTTGAACTTAAGGTGCGTGGACTTGATGAGCTTCATCTGCTCTTTGACGCGGTTAGGCGATTCGCCTATCTTGGCAAGCACTGCGCGCCTGCGTAATATGCTTGCGCGTTTGCCGCTGCGCTTCTTTGAATCGATCTCCCGGATGAGCCCCGAAAGCTTACGCACGCCCGTTTCGATGACCGAAGTGGTAAAATTCAGCTGCAGGAGCAGCTCCAGGGTCCTTGATTGGCTGCGGGTATTGCGCAATTGCTGCATGATCCTCTTGATGCGGTTGTTGACGATGTTCTTGCCGGTCTTAATGTCTTCTTTGACGACCTCTTCAAAATTGATCGTCCCTTTGACGATCTCGGCGGCGACCGCGATCATTTCATTGCGCATAAACCGCGTCACCAGGCCTGCGCGCTTGAATTTTTCCTCCGCATCCTCTATCTTTTTTGCCAGTTCGATCTCATGTTCGCGCGAAAGCAGGGAGATCGACCCCATCTGCTTGAGATACATCTTCACCGGGTCATCCAGGGGCAGGAACCTTTCTTCGGCCTTTGCCTGGTCGTGCAAAAGGTCTTCCTTAAGCTGAGAGGCCTGCTTATCCTGCTGCTCCTTGGATTCCTGGGAATCGACGATCTGGATATCCTCGTCGCCCAGGAGGTCGAGTATCTTGTCGATATCGTCGGAGGAAAAGAGCCCTTCGGGGAGAAGCTCGTTTACGTCGTCATAGGTAACGTAACCCTTCTGCCGCCCGAGTATGATGATCTTTTCGACGTCTTTCTTTGTGTATTCTTTTTTAGCCATGTCGGTATTACCTCACTTTGGTTAGTTGATGGAATTCCTGCATAAGCTCAGTCAGCCTTTTCTCGTCGCCGAGATGCTGCGCCGTTTTTATCTCTTCGTGCAGGTATTGCTTTTTCATCCGCACCTTCTCGCTCTTCAGGCGTTTGATGCAATCTTCCACGATCCGTTCCTTATCTTCCGGGGAAACCTCCGGCTGCAGCGCCGATTCGCAGATCAACTGCTCCAATACTTCATCACGGCACTGGTTGATCAAAGAACGGGACTCGATATTCCTTCCCTGGGATACCAGGTCAAAAAGCACCGAGACGATCCGGGAGGCCCGTTCATCCTGAAAATCAGCCGGCTCTAAGGTACTTCTGAGCTGCTCGATGAGCGACGTCTCCTGAAGCATAAGCTTAACCAGGAGTTTCTCGGTCGGGTTCATAAGGCAGGGTTTGTGCGCGCTGAGCGCCCGCGGCG
Source organism: Candidatus Omnitrophota bacterium (assembly GCA_028714055.1). Taxonomy (GTDB): domain Bacteria; phylum Omnitrophota; class Gorgyraeia; order Gygaellales; family Profunditerraquicolaceae; genus JAQTNB01. Next base: position 661 of record JAQTNB010000052.1, on the reverse strand, counting down.
CAAACACCTTTTCTTCCTTTGTATTTTTAAGCTCCTGCTGGACGGAATGCTCGTCGATATCCAGCTCCTCGGCGAGCTTCCTGATATACTCGGCCTGCGTAATGGAATTTTTGACCTTCTTGATCGTCGGCAGTATCTCGGCGGCGATCGCGGCCTTCCCTTCTATCTGGCGCGCGTCATACCGGCCTTTCAGGATCCCGAGTTTGTAATCCAGGAGGCTGGAGGCCTGCGAAACAAGCGCCTTAAACTTATCAATACCCTGCGTGCGCACGAAGAGGTCCGGGTCCTGGCCTTTGGGCAGCGAGGCAACCTTTACGTTCATGCCTTCCTCGACGAACAGGTCAAGCGCCCTCAGTGAGGCAAGCTGCCCGGCATCGTCAGGATCATAGATGATCACGACATTGTGCGTGTAGCGTTTCAGGAGATTTACCTGCTCCGGCGTAAACGCGGTCCCCAGGCCCGCGACTACGTTACCTGCCCCCTCCTGGAACGGCATGATAAAATCAAGATACCCTTCGACGATGACCGCGCGGTCTTCCCGCCTGATCGCGTCTTTTGAGAGATGGATCCCGTAGAGATTTTTCCCTTTGCTATACAGGGAGGTCTCCGGAGAGTTAACGTATTTCGGCGGCTCTTCTGCGCCCGGGGCAGGCTTGGAAGC
>JAQTNB010000051.1 GCA_028714055.1 Candidatus Omnitrophota bacterium | reverse complement strand
TGACCGCCGCGATATTCTCTTCTTCGTTATACGCCGGAACGACTATCGATATCACCGAAACACACTCCTTCTTAAGGGCTGCTTTTTTCTGCCGGTACGCTTAAGTTAAAAAGGCGCAGCTTATAGATCCGTATCTGCCCCTGCTCATAGAGGGGCTCAAAAAGCTCCGGGTGCTCCCTCGCCCAGGCATCCTCGAGCGGCCAAAGCTCCTGATCCGTCTGGTGCAGGGAATAGATAAACAGATAATCCGTTTTTCTCCTGAGGAGATTGGCAAGCCAAACGGTATAATCGGCATTTCCCCGGTAATTCTGAGGCTGCAGGAAGCTTTCGTGAACGCTCTCAAAATCATACCCCCAGCGGTAGGAGCCTGCCTTGAAATAATGCAGCTTTGCCGGGTCGATCGCGTTCACCGACGCGTAATAGACGTCATTCTTAAAGCCTGTGCCGTACAGGGGGAACGCCACGGGCCTGCCCGCGTAGGCGATATTGTGCCCGGCGGTATTCTGATCCAGCCACTGCCAGGCGGCCGTTGCGTCGGGCCAAAAACCGGAATAACGCCGCATGCCGGTATAGCGGCCGTATTCATTCCGGATATAATCGCTGTTCAGCGCCCCCAGGAGCAATACCGCCACAACCGCCAAGGCTGCCCGGCGGATCGGTGTTGCAAAGCCCTTTTTTATATATTTTAGCAGAGGCGCCGATAAAAAAAAGAACAAAAACGCGGCGCATACGGAAGCGATCAATTCTCCCCGCTTTGAAAGCTCGGATGCCGATGCCAGGATGCATAACAGTGAGAGCGCAAGGATAACCCGGTACGGGACCCTCGCCTTTTCAAAGGCATAGACACCGCAGACCATGCCCAGCCCCAGGCAGGCGTACAGATAACGGGCATTCGGCAGCGGTATCAGGTAACGATAAACCAGGTACAGTAAAAGCGGCAGCAGGAAAAAATACCCCCAAAACAGTCCGAAAGGCTTCTCTCCTCTCGCCCGCGCCAGGGGAAACGCCAGGAAAACTCCCGGCAGAAGGAAGAGTATCGTTTGCGCCCCCATCCCTTCATGGAACAGGAGCTTGGCTAAGCTATAATCCCCGGGCTTAAAATGCGCCTTATAGACCTGCGGGTCGATCACCCCCTGGAATACCGTCTTTCCCGCGACAGAGATGTTCAACGGATAGAAAGGATTCGAGGTCTCCAGAAAATTCCTTATATACATGAACCCGCCGACGAGCACAAGCGTTGCGCATACCGCAAAAAACGCAGCCAGCCTATGCCTGCCCTTCTCCTTTCGAAGGATCATCAGGAACGGGACCGCCAGCACTGCGGCATAGGCAAGCGCCAGGGTCTTGGTGCCTATCGCAAGGCCGAGCGCTAACCCGTAGCCGAGTATGTTCTTGCGGGAAAAATCATCCTTCAACAAAAGCAGAAAATGCACGCTCGCCAAAAGGAGCGCTGCGACCATGATATCCACATAGGCGATCTCAAGCTGTTTGAAAAAATTCGGCACGGCCGCAAATAAAGCGGCGGCAAGGAATGCACTGCGGGGCTGCAGGCCTGTTTTTTTCGCGATGCTGTAAACGCAGGCCAGGCTCAAGGCAAAAAAAGCAAACTGCGCGATATCCGCCAGAAAAACATTCTTAAGCGGGGCCATCAGCCACAAAAACACCAGGCTCCCGTTTATGGGGTAATACGAAGGGCTGGGGTCGTCAAAAACCGTGATCGGGGTATCGAACCCGCCGCTCTTAAGCCACTCGACGGGGAAGGTAAAATGGTAATTAAGGCTGTCCCAGCCAAACGGAGGGTTGACCAGGTTCATGCAGAGCTTCGCCGCCCCGAATCCCGCCAGCACGGCAAAAGCAAAACGCAGCGCTTTGTCCCGCGTAAGAAAGTCGAAAAACGATGCTGCCATGCCGGAAGAGCCGTTCTGCCCGCGCGCGGGAACGCCGGGCAATAACGAGAGGAACAGGCAGACCCCGGCGTTGATCAAAAACAACCCTGCCAGGGACAACCCTCCTGCCATGCCCAGCAATAACCCGGTCACCACGACCTGGGCGAGGCAGAGTACCGAAACCGCGATCAGGATATCTTCGGATCTCGAGAACCTGAAGAATACCCTCTCTGCCTTGCAGGCAGAAACTATCACGGCGGCATTCATCAGGATAAAAATCATCACGGCAAATACGCTCATCATCTATATCCGGCAGACGGCGAGGAAATCAAGCGCAGAACCGGGCTTATCCTTGCTGAATTCGAAATTCTGCGTATCCATGCGCCCGAAAAACTTCTTTACCGGGTTTATGCCCGCGGGCAAAATATTGCAGACCCCGGATTTTTTCAGGCGCAGGTAGAACTCAAGCTTCGCCTTTCTGTGCAAACCCCACATCTCTACGCTGGCAAAACGGCTCTGCAGTAATCCCGTGAATTCCGGCAAGTCATATTCCCGCATATGGAATTTATTGCAAGGGACCTCGCTTCCCGGAGAGGCGTCGTGCTTATTGCAGGTGGAACAAAGGAATATCCCGCCGGCTGACAGCAGGGATTTGACGTCGTCGAGGAATGCGGCCGGCTCGCGTAAGTGTTCGATGAATTGAAAGGAACAGACGGCGGAAAATCTTTCTCCCAGCTCCGCAAGCCTGCGCACATCAAGCACGCGGAAAGAAAGATTATCCTTCCTGTACTTGCCTTGGGCGTAGGAGATCACCTGGTCGTTGTAATCGATGCCGCAGGCTTTCCGCGCATGCCCGGCAAGGTAAAAACTGCCGTATCCTTCGCCGCAGCCGATATCCAGAACTTCTCTTTGCCGGACCAGTTCCGAGGCGAAAACATACGCGCTCAGGTGGCGCGCGATCATCAGCGGAGATTCCTTTTCAAGCAGGATCCTCTCGCCTGTATCTGCCGGGAGTGTCATTCTTTTTCTATGCCGATCAGGCGCGCATGGATGACGCCGCCGCTTGCAAACACCTTCACCAGGACCGGGATGTTCCCCCTGTCTTTAAGTATCGCCATGTCCATGCTCGAACGATGATACGGATTTTTGTCCCTGCGGCTGACAGTCGCGTGCAAAAGGGTCAGCGCATACGGTTTGCCCCTGACGGTCGTCGAGGAACTGCCGCCGCTGCCTTTTAACGCATAGTTTTTCTGGTTGGTATTGATATTGATATCAAAGTCTTTCTGGACGCTGAAATCCATCTGCCGCAGCTTGAATATTGCCGACAGGTGGTCTTGCGTATCATCAAGTATCTGCCTTTTTACCCCCGCAAGCGTCATCTCCTTGTTCTGCTGGTCATAAGAGACTTCCTTGCTCGTATCGGCCTTGCCCTTTACGTAGAGGCTTTGCCTGAACAAGACCGGATTGAGCGTCCGGCGGTCCACATAAGAATCGAGCTCCGTAGAGCCGGAAAAGATAAACGAAAGGAATTTTAGGCTTTGGGCGCGCGCGCGCAGATGATATACAGGCTGCCCCTCAAACGACTCTTGCCTGGGAGAATACAGGAATGCGTCCCCCACGGGAAAGAAGCCGAACAGATAAATACGGTAGCGCAACGTAGCCTCTGCCGCCATTTCTCCCCGGCCCAGGAGCCTGCCGGTGATCACGGTAGGATTACTTTGATAGGCCACCCATCCCCAAAGCAGGATAATGGCCGTAATAAGCAGTAGGATGATCTTTTTCATGGCATCACCCCTTTAAAAAAGCGTGTAGATGAAGGGCGCGACCGCCGAAGACTGGGCAAAGAAAATAAGCAGCCCCAACAGCAAGAGCATGATCATGATCGGCGAAAGCCACCATTTTTTACGCACCCGCATGAACTCCCAGAACTCCCTCAGAATCGAAAGCTTGCCCATATGTACCTCTCCTCCCCATTGTTTGTTCTTTCCTACCCCTCGCCATAAGCGCCGGATTGATTTCTTACGAAATCAATCTCGGCATGGCTCGGGGTTAATTCGCAGACGTCTGCCTTGTTCTATGACGGACTACAATTTGTGCCTGCCGAAGGCAGGCACAAATTGTCTGCTCATTAAAATTGTCTCTCATACTCCTCAGCCGTAAGATGCCGTTTTTCCCTGCGATGCCAATAAGTCTCTGCGTTTTTATCGAACTTACGGTCCAGCAGGTCCTTGCCGAAAAGCCTCAGGGCCAGGCCGATGGGCGTAAAAACCAGATAGAACAGGACGCACAAAAGCAGGCGCGTGTTGATCCACCCCAGGACAAACGCAAGGCGCATCCAGGCGATATAAAGGTGCTTCAATGCCATCGGCATGATCAAGCCTGTCAGCAAGAAACCCAGCGCCACATACAAAAGCGGCATAGGCGCGCTTTTATGCTTGAGCGCCAGGATCCCCGCGATCACCAGGAAAGCGACCGCCATCGTGATCCCGAAATTCCTCAAAGACCTTTTATCGCAATTCAGTTTTTCCATTTAATCCAGGGCAAAAACCTGCTGCCATTTGATATCGTGTTCGAGCTTCTTCTGGGCTTTTTTGTCCAGAAGGAAACTGCCCATACTCAGGTAATCCATCTCGGTGCGCATAAAACACCTGAACGCATCCTCCGGTGTGCACACCAGGGGCTCCCCTCTGACATTAAAGGAAGTATTTATTATAACAGGGAAACCGGTTTTCTTATAGAAAGAATTTATCAGGTCGTAATACAACGGGTGGTCCTCCCTCCTGATCGTCTGGACCCTGGCGGAATAATCGACATGGGTGACCGCGGGGATCGATGAACGCGAAGATTTAAGCTTTTCAAACCCCGAAAACCCCTGCTCTTCGGGCCGGGGAGCGAGCCTCTTCTCCGGGCGCACCGGCGCAACGATCAGCATATAGGGGCTCTCTTTGTCGAGCTGGAACCACTCCGCGACATGCTCTGCCAGGACAGTCGGCGCAAACGGCCTGAAAGATTCCCGGTATTTTATCTTCAAGTTCATCTTCGACTGCATCTGGGGGCTGCGGGCGTCTCCGATGATGCTGCGCGCGCCCAAGGCACGGGGGCCGAATTCCATCCTCCCCTGAAACCACCCGATCACATTGCCCTGCGTGATCAACCCGGAGACTACGTCGGCGATCTCTGCCGGCGCAAGCTTCCTGTAGGGAGCCTGCTCTTTGCGCAGGAATGATTCTATCGCGGCATCGTCGAATGACGGCCCCAGGAACGATGCCTTCTGCGAACCGATACTCCCTCCTGCCTGGCGGCGGTTACCCAGGTACTTATACCAGATCAGAAGGGCTGCGCCCAAAGCGCCACCCGCATCTCCGCTTGCCGGCTGGATCCAGATATTCTCAAAAGGGCCTTCCCTCAGTATCCTGCCGTTTCCCACGCAATTCAAAGAAACCCCTCCGGCAAGGCAAAGGTTCTTTTGTCCCGTAGCCTTATGCACATGCCTGCTCATCGCCAGCATTATCTCTTCGGTGACCTTCTGAATGGAGGCGGCGATATCCATATCCTTCTCTGAGATCTTCGATTCGGGCTTTCGGGGAGGGCCGCCGAAAAGCCTTTCAAACCTCGCGTTTGTCATGCGCAGGCCGTTGCAATAACCGAAATATTTCATGTTCAACTTGAACGACCCGTCTGCCTTAAGGTCCAGCAGCTCTTTGAGGATCAGGTCTGCGTAACGCGGCTCGCCGTAAGGCGCCAGGCCCATAAGCTTGTATTCGCCGGAATTGACCTTAAAACCTGCATAATAGGTGAACGCCGAATAAAGCAGGCCGAGGGAATGAGGAAAACGCAGGTAGGAACGCAGGTCGATCTGGTTATCCTTGCCCACCCCGAAACTCGCGGTCTCCCACTCCCCGACCCCATCCATGGTAAGGAAGGCAGCTTCCTGGAAGGGTGAAGGATAAAAGGCGCTCGCCACGTGAGATTCATGGTGGTCGGCAAAAAGGATCTTGCCGCCGTAGTTAAGCTCTTTTCTGATCAAATCCGGGATCCAAAGCTTATGCTTAAGCCATAAAGGCATGGCCTGCACATACTGGCGGATCCCTGAAGGCGCATAGGCAAGGCTCGTCTCAAGGATACGCTCGAACTTGATGAAAGGCTTATCGTAAAAAACCACAAAATCCAGGTCCTGCGCTTTCAGGCCCGCTTCTTCCAGGCACCAGTTCACCGCATGGGCCGGAAAGTTGGAATCGTGTTTCTTGCGGGTGAAGCGCTCTTCCTGCGCCGCCGCCCTGATATCGCCGTCGATGACCAGCGCCGCTGCGCTGTCGTGGTAAAAACAGGAAATACCCAGAATATTCATTTCAATAAGCCCCTTTCCTGAAGTTCTGACGAAAGGCCTGCGGCAATGATCGCGTGTGCCCGGCTGTTGGGATGCGTATCCTGCAACTCCGTATTCTGCAGGCTCGTATGGTCCATGCCCTCGAAATATTGATAAAGGTCGATCGTCCTTATCCCGGAACCTTCCGCGAACTTCCTGACTTTCTCGTGCACCCAGGCGAGGTCATAATCCGCGAAATCGGATGCAAAGTCCGGCAGGAGCGCTAATACGAAAGCGAAGCCTTCTTTTTCGGATATCCTTTGGGCTTCCAGCAGAGACTCTTTGCAGCGTATCCAGCCCGGGTAATCATCGGCAAAACCCTGCTCATAACTGATGCAGAAGTTGGCAAGCCGCACTTTGATGGGGAAAAAATCCCCTGATTTCTCCGTGCACCAGGAGGCGTCGCGCTTGCCTTTATTGATCTGCCTGTTAATCCTTGATTTCAGGAATTCCAGAAGCCAGGAATGATAATACGATTCCCCGTTCTTGATAAAGGGGTGGTTCGGAGAGACTCCGTTGACCTGCGTATCGTTCGGGTGAAACGCCATGATCACCAGGTCCGGCTTATACTGCAAAATTTCGTCTTTTAAGAAAAGCACTTCCTGGCGCGTATTATAACCGTAAACGCCGGCGTTTATGACCTGCACATCCAGGCCCCTCCCGCGCAATTGCCTCTCCAGCACCTTGGGGAACGTATCCTCCATCGTAACGCCCCAGCCAAAGGTGTTGGAATCGCCCAGGACCATGATCCTGTGCGCGCTCCCTTTATCAACGGAAAAATCGTTGTCCCTGAAACCGGATTTGTTTATTTTATAGGGGACCTTCCCTGCCAATAAAAAGGTGCCTTGGGGCTTGAGCAGATATTGCAATACGGGGTTTTTGGGGGCCAGGCGCAGGATCTCCAGGGATTTCTCGAATTTCCTTAACTGGCGCCTGTAAAAATGGAATTCATACGCCCGGTAGAGCCCCTCGCATAAGATGGACGCGAAGGCCAGGGAAAGGAACAACAGCAGCAGCTCTTTCTTAAACAGCTTCATTCAAAAAGCCTCCGCGAAGGTCACTGTGCGACATATTTACGCCAGGGCCTGGGAACCAGCCATATCGGCAGGAATATCCTTACCACCTTGATAACCGACCACTTAAGCCTTCCTCCGGTCATATGGTACCAGAGCATGCGCGGCTGGATGTTAAAAAGGAACACCGCCTTCTTACGCAGCGAATCGACTTCTGCCTTGGTCATCCCTTTCGGTGCATAAAGCACGCAATCAAGATCGATCAGGGAATAATCGAAATCAGCCGGGATCTCTCCGTCGGCGATCAATTTATTGGTCGCCGCGGTCCCGGGCAAAGGTAT
>JAQTNB010000050.1 GCA_028714055.1 Candidatus Omnitrophota bacterium | reverse complement strand
GGTCATTGATGCGCTTATCCCGGAGTTCAGGCCGATGCGCGGACTCTCCCAGGGGCCGTATCATCACTTAGATGTCTGGAAGCACACCCTGGAGACCCTCAAGCAGCTGGAAAAAGTTTTCAAGGAACTTAAAAATCAGCGTATACAAGGATACCTTGACCGGCATATCTGCGCGGAACGCAGCCGCAGGAGCCTGATGAAGCTCGGGGCATTGTTCCATGATGTCGGCAAGCCCGCCGCGCGCAGGCGCTTAGGCGGCAAGACCATCTTTCACGGCCACGAACGCATCGGTGCCCGGATCGCCGAAGATGTGTCCAGGCGGCTGAAGCTTTCAAATGACGAGATAGATTCCCTTAAGAAAATGGTCTTCTGGCATCTGCGCCCCGGGTATCTTGCCGATAACGCGAGGGTAAGCCCGCGGGCGAAATTCAGGTATTTTCGCGATACCGCCCAGGAGGGCTTAAGCGTGCTTATACTTTCCATAGCAGACCAGCGGGCAACGCGGGGGAGGCTGACCTCGCGCGCTTCGCGCCTGCAGCATGAACAGGTCGCCAGGTCTCTGATGCGCCAATATCTGAAAGACGAGCGCAAAACAAAACTCCCGCGGCTGGTTACGGGAGACGACCTGATCGCGCTCGGCTTGTCTCCTTCTCCGCTTTTCGGCAAGGTCTTGGCCGAGCTTGACGAGCTGCAGGCGATCGGAAAGATCAGGGATAAAGCACGGGGGCTTGCATTCGCGCGCAAAGCAATTAAGGCGCGCAAAAAAGAGGAGGGCGTATGAAGGCGTTTCTGGTGGGCCTGGTATTTTTGATCGCCGCCGCGCTGATCTTTGCGCTCGGGGTGTTGCTTTTCCCGCTGATCCTGATACTGGGGGTCCTGTTGCGGGTCCTCCTGGTGTGCCTCCTGGCGATTTTCTTTGTCTGGGCATTGGGAAAGTTCATTATTTTTTTCTGGGAAGAGGTCAAACGTTTCTGATCCCTTATGATAACTCAAGGATGCGCTTTGAATTCCAAAGAATTACTGCGCCTGATCAAGGCAAAAAACCTTATCAGCGGCTATATCCATCTGGATACGCAGCTTACCCCCAACGGCTTTGACCTGACCGCGGGAAGCATATTTTCTTTTTCTTCGTCCGGGGCACTGGATTTTTCAAACAAGGAGCGCGTCCTCCCCCGGGAAAAAGAGCTTATAGCGAAAAAAAACCGCGGGAGCGATACTGCCGGCTGGTGGTCTCTGAAAAAAGGCGCCTATAAGGTCAGGACCAATGAAACGGTATGCCTGCCTCCGGATTGTATTGCCATCGCGTTTCCCCGGAGCTCACTTTTACGCATGGGGGTTTTTTGCCATAACGGGGTATGGGACGCGGGCTTTTGCGGCAGGAGCGAATTTTTGCTTGTGGTGGAAAACCCCGCGGGCCTTAAATTGAAACAGAATGCCAGGGTGGTGCAGCTGGTCTTTATGCGCCTCTCGGGAGCGCATAAGACCTATAAAGGGATTTATCAGAACCTCTAAAAGGACGCGTTTTTAAAGGGAGGCTCAACCCGATGATCATCAGGGGCGCGGAGATAAAAGTAGTTAAGGCGGATATAACCGAGCTTGTCGTGGAGGCATTGGTCAATGCCGCAAACAATAAGCTCGTAATGGGCGGGGGCGTTGCCGGCGCCATCAGGAAAAAAGGGGGCGCCGGTATTGAAGAGGAAGCAGTGCGCCAGGGGCCTATCCGCATCGGCGAAGCCGTCCATACCTCAGCCGGAACGCTGAAGGCGCGATACATAATCCATGCGGCGACCATGGGCATGGATTTTAAAACCGACGAAGCCAAGGTCCGCGCAGCTGCCAGAAGCAGCCTGGACCTCGCGCAGGAACTCAAAATATCCTCCATTGCCTTTCCCGCGCTGGGGTGCGGGACCGGAGGCTTCCCGCTGCTTGCGAGCGCCAAGATCATGGCCCAGGAAGTGCTCAAGTACCTGCGCAACGAAGAGCATACGCTTAAAGAGATCGTCTTTTGCGTTTTTGACGACGAGGCTTACGCGGCCTTCAACAAAGGGGTCCTGGCGTATCTGGATTATGTCACGCAGAAGCTCCAGGCGGGGCCGTTCGTGACCGTGGATGCCATCATTGAAATGCCTCTTGCAGGCGCCGATGGCACGGGTGTCGTGCTCGTGGAGAGGAGTAACCCTCCTTTTGGCTGGGCGTTACCCGGAGGTTTTGTGGATTATGGGGAGAGCCTTGAAGAGGCGGTCGCCAGGGAGGTCAAGGAAGAGACCAACCTTGAATTGGAGGGCGCCAGGCAGTTTCACACCTATTCCATGTTCGGGAGGGACCCGCGCTTTCATACCGTGGGCACGGTGTTTTATGCCAAAGGAAAGGGAGAGCTTAAAGCCGGCGATGACGCGCAATCAGCCCAGGTTGTCCCTTTTGGCCGCATCGAAAAAATAAATTTTGCTTTTGACCACAAAGACATCATCCTGCATTACCTCAGCTTCAAAGAGGGGAAAGACCCATTTTAAAGCCTCCGGCCGCACTTATCCTGGTCCTTTGCGCCTTTCTTCTTGTCTCCTGCCGCAGCCAAGTAAAGCGCACGCTTTGCATCCGCAATGCCTGCCTTAATGTTGAGATCGCCGATACCCCCGAAAAAAGGCTCAAAGGCCTGATGTTCAGAGAGGGCCTTTCCAGGAAAGAAGGGATGCTTTTTACCTTCAAAGAAAGCGCGCGCCACGCCTTCTGGATGAAGAATATGCGTTTTCCCATTGATATCATCTGGATCGATTCCGGCAGGAGGGTCGTGGATGTGACCGTGGGCGCGCAGCCGTGTTCTGCCGCGTGCCCAAGCATCAGGCCCAGGGCGGATGCGCAATATGTGCTTGAAGCGTATTATGGGTTTGCAGGCGACAATAAGATCGGCAGGGGGGACGAAGCCAGGTTTTAGCCTTCGCGGAGCTGTTTTTCCGCGTCAACGATGCCCCGGTTGATCACGCGGGTGGTTTCCTTCACTCTTTCTCTGAGGACCTGCGAGGCGACCTGCGCGTCAAGGATCTCGCGCAGGATCTGCACGCTCATCCTGAAATACCGCACGATCTCCCCTTCGTCAGTATCGGTAAACCGGAGTATCTTTTCGAATGCCGTCCCGCGCAGCCATGCCTCCATGCAGGTCGAGAGATGGAAATACGGCTGCTTGCTGGAAGGATAGATCCGGTATTTCAGTTCCACCTGTTTGATGCGGGCATAGACCTCCTGGCAGGCACGTTCGATCCTCTGGCTTGCCTTTGAGCGGGTAGGCATGTGCTGGTTTTTCCGGGGCTCAAACACCACCGCTGACGCCAGGATCCCCAGCCCGAATTCATCAAGCTGCTCCAGTATCTTTTCCTCATAAAGCTCAGCCAAAATCAACTCATACCCATAGACCGATTTCGCGAATTGGCCTTTCTGCGTCAGGGTATCCCCCTGGATATATCCGAGGGATTTCAGCAGGTTCAATTTCGCCTCCAGGAGCCTGAGCGCCTCGCGCTGTTCCTGTTTTTTCGACTGGAAATAATGCAGGGAGAGCGGGTATATCTCAAAAAGCGCGTCTTTGTGTTTTTCATACAGGTTCAGGAGGGTAGCATAGGAGGTATTCAGCTGGCTCCTGACTTCTTCGGGCTGCCCGTAGATGACCCTGCGCACTTCATCGAAGTTTATCCTGAAAGGGTTGATGCGGCAGTAGACAAAGCCTTCCTTATCCATGCCGCGCCTTCCGGCGCGGCCTGCCATCTGGTAAAAATCCCTGGTCTTCAGGGTCCTGACGTAGCGGCCGTAAAATTTACGCAGGTCGTCAAAGATGACCGAGCGGCTGGGCATGTTTATCCCCAGGGCGAACGTTTCGGTGGTGAAGATGACTTTCAGCAGCCTGCTGGTAAAGAGCCTTTCGATCACTTCTTTAAGCGTGGGGAGCATCCCGGCGTGGTGGTAGGCGACCCCGCGTTTGACCAGCGCGCTTAACTCTGCCGCGCTTTGTTCGTTCTTGAGGTCAAAGCGTTCGCAGAGGCTTTCATAAAGCGCGGTGATCTGCGCGCGTTCGCGGGAATTGAGGAAATCGGTCCCGTAGAGCTCCGAAGCCAGTTCTTCCGCGCGTTTTCTTCCGAAGACAAAATAGATGCAGGGGAACCCTTCCTGCTGGCGCAGGTAGCTTATGATGCCCATCAGCTTATTGGGCCTTCCTCCCGCCAGCCGTTTAAGGGCGTTCATGTTGTCGATCACCTCGTTCTGGAACTGAAAGTAGAAGTGCAGGGGCACCGGGCGCTTGTCTTCGATAACGACCTTGACCGGCTTGTTATGGATGCGCGCGATCCATTCCGCCAGTTGGCTGATGTTGGGGATGGTCGCCGAAAGGCAGAGGACCTTCATATGCTGGGGGAGGAAGATAAAGGACTCTTCCCAGACCGTTCCGCGCTCCGGGTTATCGATGTAATGCACTTCATCGAAGATGATCCAGGTGTATTTTTCCAGGCTCCCGGGAGAATCCAGGATCTTATTGCGGAAGATCTCGGTGGTCATGATCAGCACGGGAGCGTCGGGGTTCAGGGAGACGTCTCCGGTGAGTATCCCGACATGGTCTCCGTATTGGCCCTGGAAATCGCGGAATTTCTGGTTGGAGAGGGCTTTGATAGGCGCGGTATATATGACGCCAAGGTTAGAGTTTATGCAGGAAGTGATGACGTGTTCGGCTATGGCGGTTTTACCGGCTCCGGTCGGAGCCGAGACGATCACGGAACAGCCCTGGTTTATATGGTCGATTGCCTCCTGTTGGAAGCGGTCGTATTTCATATAAAAAGTATTATAATGTAATTCTATTGATTTCGCGAGTAAAAAGAAGTAGAATTTTAACTGTCCATGTCTTATCAGCCCGCGATCGCCAAAGCCTGGGATTCCCTATCCGATGCCGGAGCGCGAGGGAAACTGGAAGTCGCCTTCCTGGGAGACGCCTATGAGGTGGACCCCGGGAAAAGAAGCGTCTTTTCCCTTGCCTGCAATGTCCCGGCAAAGGATTACGTCCTTATCCTGCTTTTGCATTATCTTGCCGCGTTCACCAAAGGCCCTGTAGCGCCCCAAGGAGCATGGGTCTCATTCAAGGAGCTCGGCGGAGAAAGCTATTATCCCGCTTTTCGTAAGCGCGCGATCGAGCCGATAATAAGGAAGTATGGCTCAAACCCTTCGGGGTTGCTTGAGTCGGCAGGAAGGCTTAAGGGCAGCAGCTTGCCCGGTGCCGACGCGGGAGTCGTGATCGAGGCGCTCTCAGGTGTTCCGGTATTGATCAACCTCTGGAAGGGTGACGAAGAGTTCGGCCCCGAAGCAAACATGCTTTTTGACCGGAGCATCGGGGAGATCTTTTGCACCGAGGATATCGCGGTTTTAGCAGGGGCTGTCAGCGCGCGGTTGTAGCCTATGAAAAAAACAGCGGTTTTATGGTTTTATATCTTTATCTGCGTTTTGTTTTCTTTTTTCTCCGTTCAGGCGGGCGCGGCCTCTGAAAACCCTAACGATGCCTATGGCGATATCCTGGTTAAAAGGGTGGTTGACGGAGATACCGTGCAGCTGGCAACGGGTGAGCGGCTGCGCCTTATCGGGATCGATACCCCGGAGATGCATGAGTCGGATAAGCTCTACCGCGACAGCCGGCGTTCGGGAGAGGATGTCAAAGAAATAAAGCGCATGGGGAAGCGTTCGTATGAGTTTACCCGCGGCCTGCTGGAAGGCAAGCGTGTGCGGCTTGAATTCGACGTAGAGAAGCGCGATAAGTATGACCGGCTCCTGGCGTATGTATACCTGCCTGACGGGACATTTGTCAACGCGGAGATCGTTAAGGCCGGCTACGCCTCTTTGTTAAGCATTCCTCCGAACGTCAAATACGCGGACCTGTTCCTGGGGTTATACCGCCAGGCGCGGGAAGAAAAAAAAGGATTGTGGGGGGAGTAAGTAAGACACATGTCTATGGAGGTATTATGCTACGATATCTGACGGCTGGTGAATCGCACGGCAAGGGGCTGGTGGCGATCCTGGAAGGGATGCCCGCAGGCCTTAAAGTCGACGCAGAGAAGGTCAACCATGAACTTAAGCGCAGGCAGCAGGGTTTTGGCAGGGGCAAGCGCATGCAGATCGAGAAAGACCGGGTAGAGATCCTCTCCGGACTTAAAAAAGGCATGACCTTGGGAAGCCCCCTGGCGCTGTTCGTGCGCAACAAGGATTTCAGCATCGAGAAGCTGCATGCGGTGCTTTGCCCCAGGCCCGGGCACGCGGATCTCGCGGGCCTGCTCAAATACGGCTTAAGCGACGTGCGCGAAGTCCTGGAACGCGCGTCAGCCCGCAGCACTGCCGCGGCAGTGGCGGTGGGGGCGGTGTGCAGGATATTCCTGGAGAAGTTCGGGATGCGCCTTGCGAGTAAGGTCATTTCCATCGGAGGAGAGGTTGTGCCCGCAAAAAGGCATTCCAAGATCGCCGAGGCAATACAGCGCCGCGATACCGTCGGCGGGACCTTTGAAATAACGGCATCGGGTGTGCCGGTAGGCTTGGGCAGCTATGCCCAGCCCGGCCGCAGGCTTGACGCGCGCCTGGCAGCGGAGGTAATGTCCATCCCGGGTATCAAAGGGGTGGAGATAGGGCTTGGTTTCGGTTATGCCCAAAGGTTCGGCTCGGAAGTGCACGATGCGATCTACCACGCGAAAGGCAAAGGGTTTTTCCGCAGGACCAACAATGCCGGGGGTATCGAAGGAGGCATATCAAACGGCCAGGATATTACTTTAAGGGGCTGTATGAAGCCGATCGCCACACTGATGAGCCCTCTTGATTCGGTGAACATCTCCACCCGCAAGGCTTCGCGGGCAGGCGTCGAGCGTTCGGATATCTGCGTAGTGGAATCTGCCGGCGTGGTGGCAGAGGCGGCAGCGGCATTCGTGCTGGCGGACGCCTTCCTTGAAAAATTCGGGGGAGACTGCCTGCAGGACATCTTAGCAAGTTACCGGAATTACCTCAAAAGGATCCGTTAGATTCCGCCGCCTTCCTACGTCTATTGCGGCAAGGGAGGTGAGAGCCATGGAAAAGGAATTGATCCAGGTAAGCCGCATCCACCGCATAGAGGGGGACGCGAAGCTTAAAGCTTTCGCTGACGTGAACGTCGGCGGGATGCTGATCAAAGGTTTCAGGGTTGTGGAAGGCGCGCAGGGGCTTTTTGTCGGAATGCCGCGCCAGCAGGGGAAGGACGGCCGCTGGTATAATACGGTGTACCCGGGCGAGCTTAAAGCCCGGTTGAACGAGACCGTGTTATCGGCGTATCAAACCAACGCGGATGCATAATCTTTATCTGGTCGGGTTCATGGGTACCGGTAAGACAACCATAGGCAGGCTTGTTGCCGGCCGCACGGGCCGCGGGTTTGCCGATCTCGATGAGCTTATCGAGCTGAAGGAAAAACGGTTGATCCGTGATATCTTCGCCGAAAAAGGAGAGGCATATTTTCGCCGCGTGGAAAAACAGGCCTTACGGGAGGTAGCGCGGGAGGATGATTTTATCGTGGCCTGCGGAGGAGGCATTGTCATTGACCCGGATAATATCGCGATGATGAAGCGCACCGGGGCCATGGTCTGCCTTACCGCTTCTCCCGGGGCGATACTCCGGCGCACGCAGGGCCAATCCAACCGCCCGCTGCTTAACGTGAAAGACCCGAAAGCCCAGATCG
>JAQTNB010000049.1 GCA_028714055.1 Candidatus Omnitrophota bacterium | reverse complement strand
TAGAATCTGCCGGTAAAATCTTTCTTGCCGTTGTCCTCAAAATGGTCAAGCCCGGCGCCGGTGGTAACCGAAACAATATACCCCGCTGGCATCGCGATGTCTTTAAAGTTGCCGGATACCTCTATCCCGCGGTCATAACTGTAAGCGCCGACCCTTCCCATGGGGAGCCATATCCCGTCCACAACCTCGGGCCGGTAAATAAGCGGGATGGCCGGGATCGGGGTAGTCCCCGAAAGAGTAAATTTATACCAGGTTTGGCCGATCTTGACATTCAACGCGGGGTCAAACTTGAAATTGACCCAGGTATCGACAAGCGTGCAGGGATCATCATAGGTAAGCCTTCCCCATTCCGTCAGAACCAGGTAATCGACCAGAGGGGACAAATCCCCTTTTATGCCTATGCGCGCACGCGCTATTTTGTAATTTTCCGCGTGGTTCGGGCCGGGTGTTTCATCATACCACCACCAGCCTTGGATAAAACCCGTAGGCTTAATCGTGGGGTACGCTTTCCCGTCCTCTGCGCGTGCCGCCGGGAACAGGAGAAGCATAAAACCTGCTGCCAACATCACTATATGTCCTGCATGTTTCATGGTCATTGACTCCTTTCCCACTGTCCTTTAAGCCATTCGGCTGCCGAAAGATACACATCTTCCGGAGCAAAGGTGTGCCCGCCGGCAAACTCGATCCAAAGCGTTTGCCACTCCAGGCTTTCTAAGAATTCGCGGTCACCTTTCATCTCCTGGTAACGGAAATCAGTCGGGCTTGCCAGGAATACGGCGATCTTGCCTCTTGGGTATTCGCTGCGCCGTGAGCTGATGTGGTTACGATGGATCATGCCGGTGTTCGGGATAACGGCACTAATAAGGTCCGGATAAAAAAGCGCCATGGCATGGGCACCCATCCCGCCCCCGGATATGCCGGTTGTAACGATCCGCTTGGTATCCACCGGATACGCTGCGGTTATCTCCCTGATAAGGCTTGCCAAATACGACAATACTTCCCTGCCGGTCCCGTTACGGAATTCTTTCGAAGCAAGGACGATCCATTTGTATCGCTCAGAGGGCGCCTGCCAGACCCGCAGAAGGGATTCCGCGTCGGCGCTGGGAGAAAGGGCGACCACCAGAGGGTATTTTACGTTGGGCTGCAAGTCTGCGGGCAGGTAGAGTATATAGCGGGCTTCGTCAATCCGCTGTGAAGCGGCAGAGGCGGTTGTGTTTGACAAGGCGAGCACTGTAAAAGCGCTGCAAAAAAATGCGGTTTTCAGAAGAAACATTTACCAGAGCGCTTCCCGGAAACGTTCGTCTGCGGTCTTCAGGGATTGCCAGTCTTTTTTTGCTCCGTTAAAAGCCCCTACGCCGGCACCCTTGATCGTTTCGCAGCCGCTGATAAAAAGAAACGCACAGAGACACAGAAGCAATAAAAATTTTTTTTGCATCAAGACTGGCTCCTTTTTACCCATTGCATCAATCTTTTCTTCGTCCGCTCTTTACCCAGGTAGTATATCACGTCAAAAAGCCCCGGGCCAACGGTTTTTCCTGTCAGGGCGACCCTGATCGGATGGATAAGCGCCCTGGCTTCGATATTAAGCTCTTTGACCAATTCCCTGAAGGTCTGTTCGATGCCGGCGACATCGAAATCGGCCAGCGTATCGAGCCGCTCAATAAAAAGCGAGAATTCCCGCGAAAGGTCCGCACTGAGATGTTTTTTTTGCGCCGCCTCGTCCATCTTGACGTCGTCGGAAAAGAAAAAATCAGCCCAATCGGGAAAATCGGCAAGCGTCGCAAGCCGCTCCTGGAATAATTTCGTGATCGAGGCGACATAATCAAGGTCAAGGGCCCTGCCGGACGTAAATCCCTTCTCCCGCAGGAAAGGCACGACCAGCTCCGACAATTTGCCAGGGTCTTCCTTTTTGATATACTGGTTGTTTATCCAGGCCAGTTTTTTAAGGTCGAAGGTGGCTGCGGTCTTATTGACATCCTTGATGTCAAAACGCTTTATCGCCTCATTAATATCGATAAGCTCCTGGTCTGCCCCCGGAGCCCAGCTGAGCAATAGAAGATAGTTCACCAGGGCTTGCGGAAGATACCCCATTTTACGGTAATCGCTGATGGCGGTAGCGCCCGTCCTTTTCGAAAGCCTCCCCCCCTCAGCACCCAAGATAAGCGGCAGGTGCGCGAATAACGGCACCGTAAACCCCAGGGCCTGATACATCAGTATTTGTTTCGGGGTATTGGAAATATGGTCATCACCCCGGATAACGTGGGTGATCTGCATCTGGGCATCGTCGATCACGCAGGCAAAATTATAGGTGGGGGTCCCGTCTGATTTTATGAGCACCTGGTCCTTAATGGTCTGCGCGTCAAACTCGATCTCCCCGCGGATCAGGTCGCTCACCCGGATCTTTTGGGGCGTAACTTTATAAATGATCGCTTCTTTCCCCTCGGGAGAACGCTCGACGTAGGCCTTGCCTTCGTCAAGCAGCCTTTGCGCCTGCTGGCGGTATGTGTCGAAACGCTGACTCTGGTAATATATCTCGTCCCAGGTAAAGCCGACCCACTGAAGGCTGTTGCGTATCTCATCGAGATACTCTTCTTTTGACCGCACCTGGTCGGTATCCTCTATCCGCAGAACAAACTTCCCTCCCGTCGCCCGCGCATAAAGCCAGTTGAATAACGCGGTGCGTGCTCCGCCTATGTGCAGATTTCCCGTCGGAGAAGGGGCAAACCTGACCCGTATCATGCCAATGCCATCCCTTCTGCTAAAGCCCGCTTGTTCACTTCGCCCACCTCTTGCCTGCCCGCGGGGGTATGCGCCTGAATGACCTTCAACACCGATTCCTTTTTTACCAGGCCCGTAATCCTGATAAAACATCCGATGGCCACCATGTTGGCGACCTTGATATTGCCGGCCCCTATCGCCAGGGAAGTAAAAGGATGGAATACGAAACGCCGGCCGCTCTCCTGCGGCGGCGGCACTAAAGAACTGTTAGCTATGATAAGCCCTTTCTTTTGCACCCTGTCTTTAAACCGCTCAAAGGAAGGGTTATTCATGATGATCGCGCTATCCGCCTGCTTAATGTACGGGGAGCCGATCTGCTCATCGGAGACGATGACCATACAGTGGGCAGTGCCTCCGCGCACCTCGGCGCCATAGGAGGGAAGCCAGGTGACAAACCTTCCTTCCAGCATCGCTGCTTCCGCCAGGACCTTTCCCAGCAGCATGATCCCCTGCCCGCCTTCTCCGGCGATGATTATCTTTTCGGTCATTTGATCCTTCCTAAAGGAAACTCCTTGAGCATGCCTTCCGGTATCCACTGCTGGGCTTTTTGCGGGCTCATACCCCAATAGGTCGGACATGCGGCAATGATCTCCACCAGGGAAAAACCCACGCCATCCATCTGGTTCTTAAAGGCCTGCGTTATCGCCCGTTTTGCCTTGAGCACCTCAGGCGGTGAATGCAAAGAGACCCGCTCGATGTATTTGACTCCGGGAAGCACGGCAAGCATCTCCGAGATCTTGAGAGGATACCCGTAAAGTTCCGGTGTTCTCCCCCCGGGGGTCGTAGCGGTTTTTTGACCGAGAAGCGTCGTGGGGGCCATCTGGCCTCCGGTCATGCCGTATACCGCGTTGTTAATGAATATGACGGTGATGTTTTCTCCGCGGTTTGCCGTATGTATAGTCTCTGCGGTGCCGATAGCTGCCAGGTCGCCGTCTCCCTGATAGGTAAAAACGATGTTTTCCGGCCGCATGCGCTTAATGCCGGTTGCAACAGCCATTGCCCTGCCGTGCGCGGCTTCGGAAACGTCAAAATCCCAGTAGTCATAGGCGATGACCGCGCATCCGACGGGCGCGATGGCAATAACGCGCTCTCGAATCCCGAGTTCGTCGATCACTTCGCAGACAAGGCGATGGGCAATGCCGTGGCCGCACCCCGGGCAATAATGGGTGCTTGTATCTTTCAAGGAAAGGGGTCGGCTGTAAATTTTCTGCATACGTTCTCCTACTGCAACAGGCGCATTGCCCTGGCAGTGATCTCTTCTTCCGACGGGATGCCTCCGCCTGCGCGGCCCAGGAACGAAACCTCTGCCCTGCCTTCAAGGGTAAGCCTGACATCTTCCAGCATCTGTCCGTAGGACATCTCGGTAACCAGGAATTTCTGCCTGGGCCTTCCCAGGACAGAGAAGGCAGAGGCCGGAAACGGCCAGAGCGTTATGGGACGGATGAGCCCCGCCTTTTTGCCTTTTTTGCGCAATGCCATGACCGCCTGTTTTGCAATGCGCGCCATGGTCCCGTAAGCGACGATGATCACCCGGGCATCATCAACGGCAAATGACTCATACCGCTGTTCCCGCTGCCTGATCAAGTGGTATTTCTTCTGCAAAAGAAGGTTGAATTTTTCGAGCGCCCCCTCTTTTAAATAGATGGAACGGACGATATTCGGTTGGCGGCCCTTGCAGCCGGTAAGCGCCCAGGGCTTTTTTGTCACCGCAGGCGCTTTGGTCCCGGTATCAAGCTCGACTACCTCCATCATCTGTCCCAGCATACCGTCTCCCAGAAGGATCACCGGCCCGCGATACGTTTCTGAGAGCGCGAAGGCCCGCTGCATAAGCGTATATGCCTCCGGAACACTGGCCGGCGCCAGGACAATAGAGTGGTAATCTCCGTGTCCTCCGGAACGGGTCGCCTGAAAATAATCCGATTGTGAAGGGGAAATATTCCCCAGCCCCGGCCCTCCGCGCATGATGTTCACGATTACCGCGGGAAGCTGAGCGCCCGCAATATAGGAAATACCCTCCTGCTTGAGGCTTACCCCCGGGCTGGAAGATGAAGTCATGGCCCTGGCGCCGGCGGCGGCGGCACCGAAGACCATATTGATGGCCGCAAGCTCCGATTCCGCCTGTATAAAGACCCTTCCTGCGGCAGGCATATGTTCTGCCATATAGCTGGTAAGCTCGTTCTGCGGGGTGATCGGATAGCCGGCATAAAAAACGCACCCTGCCCTTATGGCGCCTGCGCCGATCGCCTCGTTTCCGCTGATAAGCATTTTTTTCTTACTCCCGGTCATCGGTATACCTCGATGCAGCAATCAGGGCAGATGATGGCGCATAAGGCGCAGCCGCTGCAGCTCTGAGCGTCGGTTTCTTTTTGTTCCGCCGGTTTTACTCCCCGGCGGTTAAGCTCTTTTGCCTGCACCATCAAGCCTTTCGGGCAAACCCCGATGCACAAAAGGCAGCCTTTGCAGCGCTCTTTATCGATCTTGATCTTTCCCATACGCGTCCTTGATCCTCGCGGCGATCCCCTGAGCCGTCAAACCGAATTTTTCCAATAATATTTCCCTCTTCCCGTGCGGGACAAAAGCAGAAGGGATGCCTAAGCGTAAAACCGGCCTGTTCAACGCCTCGGTGACCGCGCTCCCGAATCCTCCCTCGATAACCCCTTCTTCGACGGTGACGACCAGGCGTGCCTTCGCTGCAGCCCGGGAAAAAAGCTCTTGATCCAGGGGTTTGATAAACCGGCTGTTTGCCACAAAAGACTCCAGCCCCTGGCGGGAAAGTATTTCCGCCGCTTCCAACGCCGGATAAACCATGCTGCCCAATGCAAAGATCGCCACGTCCCCTCCCTGGCGCAAAACCTCGGCTTTTCCGCGCATGAGAGGAGAACAGGGAAGGCTTTGGGCCGGAAGGCATGCGCGCGGATAACGCAACGCTGCCGGCGCATCCAGCGTAAGGCAAAATTCCAGCATTGCCTCAAACTCTTTCCCGTCTTTAGGCGCCATGAGCACAAAATTAGGGATACTCCTGAAATACGCGATATCGAAAATCCCCTGATGGGTCTGCCCGTCTTCTCCGACGATCCCCGCGCGGTCAACCGCAAAAATAACGCCCAGATTCTGCAGCGCAACATCCTCGATAAGCTGGTCGTATGCCCGCTGCAGGAACGTAGAATATACGGCAACGACGGGCTTCAGGCCCTCCCTGGCAAGGCCGGCGGCAAAACACACCGCATGCGCCTCGGCGATCCCGACGTCGAAAAACCGCTCCGGAAAGGCGTCGCGGAATTTATCCAGCCCGGTCCCCTCGGGCATGGCGGCGGTAATCGTGACCACTTCGGGATGAAGGCGGGCGAGAGCGGTTATTTTTTCGCTGAACGTATTGGTATAGGTATTATGCGCTCCCGGCTTCTTCACGGACTCTCCCGTTGCGATATCAAACGGGCCGATGCCGTGAAACTTCACCGGATTATCCTCCGCGTGCTTGAACCCTTTGCCTTTTTGCGTGACGACATGCAACAATAGCGGCCCCCGGATAGTCAGGATGTTCTTGATCCTGGGGATCAACAACCCCAGGTTGTGCCCGTCAAGGGGCCCGAAATAACGAAAACCGAGTTCTTCAAAAAGCATCCCGGGTATAAAAAGCCCCTTAAGGCTTTCCTCGAATTTATTGGCGATCTTGATGATCCGGCTCCCTTTGGGCAAACGCACGCTGATCAATGCTTCCAGGGATGTTTTAAAACGGTTATACACCGGCAGGGAGATCAGTTTGTTCAGATACGTACTTAAGGCCCCGACGTTGGGAGAAATGCTCATTTCATTGGTATTCAGGACTACCAGGATGTCTTTTTTAAGGTGACCGGTGTTATTCAAGCCTTCAAAACATACGCCCCCGCTTAGAGAGCCGTCCCCGATAACCGCCACGACCTTAAAGTTCTGTTTCGGCGTGCTGCAGTCCCTGGCGCTGGCAAGGCCCAGCGCAAGCGATACGGCGGTGGAGCTGTGGCCCACGCTAAAAGGATCGTACTCTGATTCTTCTTTGCAGGGAAAACCACTGGTGCCTCCGAATTGCCGGAGCGTGGCAAAACCCTTGTTTCTCCCGGTCAGGAGCTTATGTGCATACGCCTGGTGGCCGACGTCCCAGACGATCTTATCCTGCGGCGTGTTCAGGCAATAGTGCAGGGCGATGCAAAGCTCCACGGTCCCCAGGCTTGAGGCAAGATGGCCTCCGGTGGCAGAGACCACTTCGACCATGCGCTGCCTGATCTCTCCGGCCAGCTGCGTTAATTGTTCGAGGGTCAGCCTCTTGAGGTCCTGCGGCCCGTTAATCGTTTCCAGCAACATCGCGATATGCCTTCGTCATGAAACCGCGTTTCCTACTCGGTCTCTTCAAGGGGCTTCAACTCAAATTCCCCTTTTTTGTTTTTCGAGAGTACCTCTATCTTTTTCTTGGCGCTCTCCAGGCGCTGCGCACAAACCCGGGAAAGCTCGATCCCCTCCTGGTATTTCTTCAGCGCTTCATCCAGCGAGAGGTCTCCCTGCTCAAGGTCTTCGACGATCTTCTCCAGTTTCTTTAATGCCTCTTCGAATTTTAGCTCCGCCATGTCCTTATACCTCCGTAACTTGACTGATGATCTCGCCCCGGTGAAGCCGGGTCCGCAACAAGTCGCCTTTCCTGACCGCCGCGGCATCCTTGAGCACCGCTTCTTCCGGCAGCTTAAAGGTTATGCTATACCCCCGGGCAAGGATATTCAGCGGGCTGAGCCCCGCGAGCTTTTCCAAAATACCCTTGAAACCCGCATCTTTCAAGGCCAAGAGGTGCCCCATGCGCACGACGATCTGTTTACGCACGTTTTCCACGTCCTGGGGATACTGCTCGAGCCTGCTTACCGGGTTCAATACCATGAGCTTTTTATGGGCGGATTCAAAAGTCCGGACGTTAAGTTCCACCAGATGCCCGGCGGTAAGCACC
>JAQTNB010000048.1 GCA_028714055.1 Candidatus Omnitrophota bacterium | reverse complement strand
AGCCATAAGGCCCCGGGTATCCACCCGAGCGCGGTCATCGGCAAAGGGGTCAGCCTCGGCAAAGAGGTCTCCATCGGCGCCTATACCGTGGTGGAGGACGGGGTTGTGATCGGCGACAGGAGTGTCGTGTATGCCTCCTGTTATATCGGCTACCATACGAAGATCGGCTCGGAGTGCCTCCTCTATCCGCACGTTTCCATCAGGGAGCGCGTCACCCTGGGCGACCGTGTCGTCGTCCATAGCGGCACGGTGATCGGCTCCGACGGTTTTGGTTTCGCCAATATCGAAGGGGAGCATCAGCGTATCCCGCAGGTAGGGACCGTTATTATTGAGGACGATGTGGATATCGGCGCCAATGTCACCATCGACCGGGCGCGTTTTGAGAAAACCGTCATCGGCAAAGGCACCAAGATCGATAACCTCGTCCAGATAGCTCACAATGTGATCGTCGGGGAAAATTCCATTATCGTCGCCCAGGCAGGCATCTCCGGAAGCACGGTTATCGGCAAAGGCGTGATACTCGCCGGCCAGGCAGGGCTTGTGGGCCATATCACTATCGGCGACAAGGCGATCGTGGCTGCCCAGGCAGGCGTCACCAAGTCCGTTCGGCCGGGTGAGATGGTTTCAGGATACCCCGCGCGGCCCCATCAGGAGGCAAAACGCATACATGCCTGCGTGCAAAATCTGCCCCGCTTGTATGAGACGATAGCGGAGCTGAAGAAAAAGATCGCGGAACTGGAAGCGCGGATCGGCAATACCTAAGGACAGAAAGGGAGCGGTTTAAAGGAAGATGACGCTTGAAAAGCAAAAGACCATTGCGCGTGACATCAGTTGTGAAGGCATAGGTTTGCATACCGGCGGGAAGGTCAAGATGACGTTTAAACCCGCCGAGCCGGGGACAGGGATTTGTTTTATACGCACCGACCTTGCCGAGAGGCCGTCGATCAAGGCAACGGTGGATAACGTCGTGTTATATTCGGGAAGCGCGCGCCGCAGCTGCCTGGGTACCGACGGTGTCCAGGTAACGACGATCGAGCATCTGATGGCGGCACTTGCCGGCATCGGCGTGGACAATCTCTACATCGAGGTCGATAATGCCGAAATGCCCGGGCTTGACGGCAGCAGCGCCAGCTTCATCGAGATGCTCAATAAAGCCGGCATCAAAGAGCAGGATAAGGACCGCGGCAGTTATGCCGTCAGGGACCCGTTGTACGTGGAAGAAGAAGGCTCCAGCATTGTGGCGCTCCCCGCGGCCGAATTTAAGATCTCCTATACGCTCAGCTATAGCCACCACCTTCTGAAGGCCGATTTTAAAGAGCTCGTGCTGAATGAAGAGACGTTTAAAAGCGAACTTGCCGGCGCGCGGACTTTTTGCCTTGAAGAAGAAGCCCTTGAACTGCAGCGGCAGGGCCTGGGGCAGGGGGCAAACTATCAGAATACCCTGGTCGTCGGTAAATCAGGCGTGATCAACAATAAACTTCGCTATGAAGATGAATTTATCCGGCATAAGATCCTCGATCTGATCGGCGACCTCTATCTTTTAGGAGAACCCATCAAGGCCCATATCATCGCCATCAAAAGCGGGCATTCCCTTAACATCAAGCTGCTTAAGAAGATCAGCCAGCAAAGGCAGCGGCATGACGCCGCCGCGATCGCCATCACCTATCACCCCCAGGAAGGCGAACAACTGGACATTAACGGCATCATGAACGTCCTGCCCCACCGCGAGCCGTTCTTGTTCGTGGACAGGATCATTTCCCTGGAAAGAGGCAAGCGCGCCGTCGGTATCAAGAACGTGACCATCAACGACTATTTCTTTAAAGGCCACTTTCCCGGAAAGCCCGTGATGCCCGGCGTGATCATTGTCGAGGCAATGGCGCAGGTCGGGGGCGTTATGATGCTCGCTTCGGATGAGAACCGCGGGAAGCTGGCGTATTTTATGGCAGCCGATAACCTGAAATTCAGGAAAACGGTCGTCCCGGGCGACCAGCTGGTGCTTGAGGTGGAGGCCGGCAAGATCCGCGCCCGGACAGGCCAGGTGCGCGGCCGCGCGCTGGTCGACGGAAAGATCGTCGCCGAAGCAGACCTTATGTTCGCGCTGGCGGAGCGCTAAGGCATTACCCATGATACATCCAACGGCAATAGTTTCTAAAAAGGCAAAGCTCGGTAATGACGTCGGCATCGGGGCGTATACGCTCGTCGGAGACAATGTGTCTATCGGTGACGGGACCACTATCGGGGCGCACTGCGTTATCGACGGAAATACGGCCATCGGAAAGGCCTGCACGTTTTTTACCGGGGTGGTCGCGGGAAGCAGGCCTCAGGACCTCAAATACAAGGGGGAGACCAGCTTCCTTGAGATCGGGGACAACAATATCATCCGCGAATATTCCACGCTCAATCTGGGCACCGGAGAAGGCGGGAAAACGATCGTCGGCAGCAATAACCTTATCATGGCCTATTCGCATGTTGCCCATGACTGCCGGGTAGGCAGCGACTGCGTGATTGCAAACAACGGCACCCTGGCAGGCCACGTTACCATCGGAGACAAGGTGGTCGTCGGAGGGTTGGTTGCAATCCATCAGTTTGTCAGAATCGGCATGCTCTCCATTATCGGGGGATGTTCAAAGGTCGTCCAGGATATCCCGCCGTATTCAACCTGCGACGGCCATCCCGCGCGGGTTTACGGGCTCAATCTTATCGGTTTACGCAGGCACGGTATCTCTAAAGAATCGATTCACGCGCTTAACCACGCCTTTAAGACCCTGTTTAATTCCGGCCTATCCCCGAAACACGCGCTTGAGGCTTTGGAAAAAGATGGGCGCCTATGTAAGGAAGTGGCGTTCCTTGCCGAATTTATGAAAAGCTCCGAAAGGGGCGTTGCGCATTCCTGCCGCGTTTCCTAAAATGAAAAAAATCGGCCTCATAGCAGGTAACAGGAAATTTCCCCTTCTTTTCTCCGCCGCCGCGAAAAAACAAGGTTATTATATAGCTGCCGTCGCGATCAAGGGAGATACCTCCTGGCGCCTGAAGAAATCCTGCGACAAGGTCTATTGGCTGGGTTTGCATGAGTTCAGCAGGATGTTCGACATATTCAAGAAAGAGGGGGTCTCCAAAATAGTCATGGCCGGCCAGATCAGCCCGCGCAGGTTGTTCAGCCCGGAGGTTACGCGGGACCCGGTGCTTAAATCTCTTCTTGAGGGCATTAAGGATAAGCGTGCCGATACTATCTTTGGGGCGATAGCCGCGAAGCTCAAGGATGCGGGTTTTGAGCTCCTTGACTCAACCACGTTCCTGGGGGAGTATCTTGCCCCGCAGGGTGTGTTGACCAGGCGCCAGCCGTCTTTTAGGGAGTGGGAAGACATATATTTTGGCATGGACCTGGCAAAAGCCGTTGCCTATCTTGATATCGGACAGACTGTGGCCGTGAAAGATAAAGCGATCGTGGGGGTCGAGGCCATGGAGGGGACGGATAACCTCATCAGGCGTGCCGGACTGATCGCGCGCCAGGGGATGCTTATCGTCAAAGTCAGTAAACCTAAGCAGGACATGAGGTTCGATATACCGGTAGTAGGCCTGCGCACCATCAAGGCCGTGATCAAGGCAGGAGGGACGTGTCTTACGATTGAGGCAGGCAAGACCCTGTTTATCGACCGCAAGGCCAGTATTGCGCTTGCCGATAAAAAAGGGATCGCCGTCGTTGCCGTATAAAAGACTTGACAGGCGCGTTTTCATCTATACAATAGATTATTAGAAAAAGGAGGGCATCATGGCAAGAATAGCAGGTAAGGAAAAAGAGTTTAAGATCTACGCTCCGGATGCAAAGAAGGTCAGCATCGCAGGTTCTTTTAACAACTGGGATGCAAAGAAGAACACGGCCAAAAAAGACTCCAAAGGCAACTGGTCGGTTAAGTTAAGCCTCAAACCCGGCAGGCACGAATATAAATTCGTTGTCGACGGGAATTGGACCAGCGATCCAGCGTGCAACAATTGCGTCCCCAACGGTATGGGCGGCTGCAATTGCACCGTAGATATAAAGTAACGCCTCTTCTTCCCCCACTTTTTATCCTCAAAAGAAGAAAGTGGGGGATTTTTTGTAAATTATGAAATACATTTACGGTCCGGTCCAATCGCGCAGGCTGGGGCTTTCCCTCGGCGTTACGCTCATCCCCCATAAAACCTGCACCTTTAATTGTGTTTACTGCCAGCTTGGGCGCACCTCTGCCTATACCTCTGAGCGCAAAGATTACCTTCCCATAAACGAGATCCTTTCCGAAGTAAAGAGCTGGCTTGAAGGCAATAAAACGCAGGCAGCCGGCCTTTCCTATATTACGCTTTCCGGCGCGGGAGAACCCACGCTTAACAGAGGGATAGAGGAGCTGATCCTCGGAATAAAAAGCCTTACGACAACGGAGGTTGCGTTGATCACCAATGCTTCCTTGTTGAGGGACCCTCTTAACCGCCGGAGTGTCCTCAACGCCGATTTGATCGTTCCGTCGCTGGATGCGGCCACGCCCACAGTATTTGAAAGGATAGACCGACCCGCAGCCGGCATAAGAATTGAAGACATAATAGAGGGCCTGGTTTCCCTGCACAGGGAATTTAAAGGAAAGCTTTGGCTGGAGGTGATGTTGGTCAGAGGCGCTAACGACGATATACGTCATATCAGGAAACTCAAAGCAGCCATAGACAGGATCAACCCCGATAAGATACAGCTTAATTCCCCTGTGCGTTCTACCGCAGAACCGTCTATTCTTCCGGTCTCCCGGAAAAAATTGGAAATCATAAAAGAACTTTTAGGCGAAAAAGCCGAGATAATTTAAGTATGGGCCTGTCCCCTGCTGATTTGCTAGAAATCACGAAGTGATTTCGGCAAATCAAAGCGCTGGGGATTGGGCGAAGCAGTTAGGTGATGCGCCCATAGCTCAACTGGATAGAGCATCTGCCTTCGGAGCAGAGGGTTGCAGGTTCGACTCCTGCTGGGCGCATAAACTCGCCTTTTAATAGAGGTTAGCGAGTTATCCCGAAGCCTGCGATGTACTTTTTGGCTCTGCCAAAAAGTACGAGCGCTTAGGCGAGGGACTAACATCAGCGCCCGTCTTGAGCGAAGCGAAGGAGTAGCGTAAAAACAAACATGAAGCTTTTCAAATCAATCTTAGGGAAAGTCCTGGTCTTTTTCCTCATTGCCTCAATTTTTTATTTTAATTTTGTTTTTGTTGCCGATAAGAGATGGGAAATCGTCCCTGCTTCCGCGGAGAATTACTTATATGTCCGCGCTTCCGCTTACGTCACCTCGTTATATAAAAAGATAGCCGATATAAAGAACATACAGGACGCTTTTCATTGGGCTACCGCTTTTACTTTTCATCTTGCGCCGTTTGCTTTAGGTGAAAAACCGCTTTTTATTATGCTTTTGGGTTATTCCTACCTCCTGCATCCTCACCCACTCTTATTCAAAGGCCTTATGATTGACACTGCTTCCATACTCAATATGCTCTTAATGGTCATCTCCGCTTATCTGATTTATTCGATTTTCCATGATCTCAAGAAGAGGATCCTGGGTATTTTGGCGGCAAACCTATTCTTGCTGAATATCGGGCTTAACTTAAGTTCACAGAAGGGGGAACCCCTGGTTTTTGGGCTGTTTTTATTTTTGCTTGTTTTCCGGTTTTATCATAAATGGCAATGCCTGACCCCCCCAAGGCTTTTTTTGCTCGGGTTCTTAATATCGTTGGTCATATTTTCTGCGCACAATACGATCACTCTGTCGGTCTCCTTTATAGTATTTATGCTCTTACGGATCGTAAGCGAAGGGAAAGGAAAAGGGCTTATTTTAAAAAACGTATCTTATTTTACTGCCGGCATTTCGTTATTATTTACGTATTTTTCTTTAAGGGATATTGTCGTATCGGCTGGTTTTCTTAATAGATACAGGGATTTTGCGATTGCAAAGCATGTTGCGATAGAATGCGGCAGGGGGGAATGGTGCGTGTTTTCCGGTTTTCATTGGAGTATAAAGGAGGCGCTGAGCCAGCGCTTACCGCGCGGTGATTTCCTGTTTTTCTTTGATTATCTCAAGAGTTATGAAGGCCTGTTTCTAATGGTTTTTGCATTTGCGTTGATACTCCTCCCGCTCCTTTTAAAAAGAGTACGGGTGCAAGGCCTGTTCCGGGCCGACGCGGTCGTTTCAGGGGAGGGAGAAAGGCTCAAACAATGTTATTTGTTTTTCCTTTTTAATGCGCTTGTGTCTTTTCTGATCATTGTTTTATTGCCCCTTCCTTATATTGCGAGGGCGTATGTGCCGGTGACCATTTTGTTCATATTGTGCGCCTGCTTTGGGTTATTGTTGATTAAAGACCTTTTGTTCTCCAAAAATCTTTATCTGGTGATCGCAGTCTTTGCCGTATTGGTGCAGACGATCCACTATAAGAACACGGCACATTTTATTCGCAGGGATAGTGTCTCAACGGATTCCACGTTCCGCCTTGATGCGGTAATATTTGAAACCGAAGACGAGGCCTTCAAGGCCCTTGAATCGCTTTATCGGCAAGGAGTGACCAGTGTTTGCCTGCCTCCTTTGATCACCAGTTATTCAATAATGGAGCAGAAGATTATAAATTATCCGGCCTATCTTTTGATGGAGTCTTTATTGAAAAAGGGGCTGCCGTATTCTAAGCATAGAAGCATGGATTCATTCGTTAAATTCAATCTCTATGATTCCGAGCACATATATTATCAATTAAAACGAAAAAGGACGAACGGTGTCTTCCTTGGCGACTTGGTGCCTCTGACGGTACGCATGGCACGGGTCTTTGAGCCGGACAGTTTTTATTTTTTTGATCTCAAAGACCTGCTTAGGTATGCAAAAGCCGGACGATAATGAAGCCTTCAGGCGCGCCCGCGTAAAGTTATTGGCCCATCCTGGAGGGCCGGCGCCAAAAAGTACAAGCGTTTAGGCGAGGCGTAGAAAGCCTGGGCCGCCCTGGTTATATGCGAGTTATGGATAAAAATAGGCCTGGTCAATTGAGAATGCCCCTCAAGCAAAAAATTGCGCTCGTGTTTTTTGGAATATTGTCGTGTTGTGTGCTGCTTGAGGCGGGGTTGCGGCTGGGGGGTTTCTTATTCCTCTCCTTTCAAGAACGCAGAAACATAGTTTCTATCCGGCAGAAGGGAGCGTACCGTATCATGTGTTTAGGGGAATCTACCACTGCGGGCGAGTGGCCCCCTTTTCTGGAAGAGATATTGAATAACAATAATATAGGCATAAGATTCAGCGTAGTAGATAAAGGCGTCCCGGGGACCAACACCTCGGCCATTCTGAGCCGATTAGAGCAAAATATCGATGAATACAGGCCTCATATGGTGATCAGCATGATGGGGATCAATGATCCAAATCCCCACTTATCTTACGAAGATTCTGCCCCCCGGAATACTATTGCCTTTCTCGACAAATTGAGGGTTTTTAGATTAGGAAAACTGGTTTATTTGTCTTCTTTGGCGAGGATCAGGGCAGTCCGTGAGGCACACGGACCAGAGAGCAATGCGGAGGAAGAAAAAGGCCAGGGTTCCCTGCGTATAGAAAAGGGATACACGGATTCCGAGCTCAGGCTCCAGGAAGTGCTGGCAACCGATCCCGAAAACCTTGAAGTCCTGCTTGAGCTCGGTGTTTTATATAGAGAACAAGGCCGGTTTCTTCAGGCAGAGAAAATATTTAAAAAATTGATTGAGATCGATCCCCAGGAAGCGG
>JAQTNB010000047.1 GCA_028714055.1 Candidatus Omnitrophota bacterium | reverse complement strand
ACCCCGCAGGCGTTGCCGGCATCTGGTATAAAGATCCTTCCGGCTCAATCGTCAAAAACCCCCTCAGGCCCTTCCGCCAGGACCTTGATTCCCTGCCGTTCCCCAACTGGGACCACTGGGATATCGAGCGTTACCTGAAAGCAAACGAAGGATTTGCTGGAGAATTGCGCCTTATTGCCTCCCGCGGCTGCCCGTATTCCTGTGCGTTCTGCTCAAATGCGGCTATCCGAGAGAGCGTGCCGGGCAATTTTTTCCGGCTGAGAAAACCCGAGCGTGTGATAGAAGAAGTACAGAACAATAAGGATAAATATTACGGCTGGGGCATGCGGTGTGTATATTTTACTGATGATATCTTCGGCCTTGGCCGAGAACATATGAGGCAGTTTTGTTCAGCATATATTCAAAGCGGGCTTTCAACAGAAATAGCGTGGCGTTGTCAGACAAGGGCAGATTTTATTACTGAAGAATGGGCCGGACTTGCCAGCAGCGCCGGGTGCCGGATGGTAAGCTTAGGGGTTGAATCCGGGGATGAGCGTATCCGCAGGGAGGTATACAATAAAAGGATAACGGACAGGCAAATCACAGAGGCAGCAAGAATATTGACCAAATATAATATAATGTACTGTATAAATATAATGGTGGGATGTCCTGAAGATTCGGCATTAACAATCCGCAGATCGCTTGAAATGATAAGAGAAACACAAGCGCCCGTTGCGATTTTCTCTCTCTATCAGCCTCTTCCTAAAACCGCTTTAGCAGAGCGGATTTGGAAAGACAAGCGGCTATCGTCGGGCGCCCCTTTTTCTTCCGTGATCAGTTTCCGGTGGGGTTTTGAATCGCCGAGCATTCATACGAAATACCTGACGGCTGCTCAAGTAAGAAAAATCATTTTCAAAATCAGACTATTGAGAATTTGGGTTTTATGCATGCGCGGGTTTCAGGCACGCGGGGCTGTTTTTATTTTCGATATTCTCAGGGAAGTATTATCTCTTATTTGGCACAGAAGGCCTGTTTTCCATTCCTATAGTTTTGCAGCGCTTGACCTGCGAGTCGCCTTTTGGTACTTTAATAAAAAAAGAAATATCCCTTAAGCTTGGCAAGCATGATCGCATGAGAACCTGTTTTATAAATCCTAATCTGGACGGCTCGCCCATACCCAACCTCGGCCTTGCCTATGTTATCTCTGCCGTTGAAAAAGAGCACGAGGTCAAGCTCCTGGACATGTCCTTCCATGCCCGGGATTATGCTTCGTATCTAAAGAAGGCCCTGGCGCAGTTTAAGCCCGATGTGGTTGCTTTTTCAATCAATAGCTTTACCTTCTCTCATGCCCTCAAGATCGCCCCCCTTATCCGTAAAACATCCCCCCGTATCCCCCTGGTCTACGGTGGCGTCCACCCGACCCTTCTTCCCGAAGAAACCCTCCAGAACTCCCTGGTCGATGCCATCTGCATCGGAGAAGGGGAGGATGCCTTCAAAGAATACCTCGAGAAACTCCAGGCAGGTAAGGACCCCGCAGGCGTTGCCGGCATCTGGTATAAAGATCCTTCCGGCTCAATCGTCAAAAACCCCCTCAGGCCCTTCCGCCAGGACCTTGATTCCCTGCCGTTCCCCAACTGGGACCACTGGGATATCGAGCGTTACCTGAAGACCAACCTTTATTTTGTCGGAGGGATCGGGTATATGTATTCCCGCGGCTGCCCTTACGATTGCGCGTTCTGTTCAAACCCTGCCTTGCGCCGCGCTGTCCCCGGCACCTTCTACCGCACCCGCAGCCCTGAAAACGTCATTGAAGAGATCAAGCTGAACAGAAAAAAATACGCCCACCGGGGCTTCCGCAACGTTGCCTTCGGGGATGCCACCTTCGGGCTCAATGCCGGGAAACTGGAGGAATTCTGCGCTCTCTACATCAAAGAAGGCCTGCACAGGGAATTCCCGTGGGTATGCCAAACCAGGGCCGATATCGTAACCGAGGGATGGGCAGATCAGGTAAGCCGCGCCGGCTGTTGTATGGTTACCCTGGGCATAGAATCGGGGGACGACTATATACGGACGAAGGTCTACGGGAAAGTAATAAGTGCCGATGCCATACACAATGCTGTAGAGCGGCTTAGGAAGCGCGACATTATGTATGCAATTAACATCATGCTGGGATGTCCTGATGAGACCAGGGAGAGTGTTAAGCGGACCATGGATTTCCTCAAGTGGGCCGACCCTATCAATACGTATTTTTCTTTTTATCAACCGTTACCAAAAACCGAACTCGGCGAACAGACCAAAGAGCTTGTCGTTGTGAGCGCCGATAATCTAACCAAACCCTGGAATACTCCGCGCATAGCAATTAAGAACATGGAAATCAAAGAGCTTAAAAGGCTCATGCTTAAGATCCGCATAGTCAAAGTAGCGAAGTTTTTCACTCTGGGAATACGGTTTAAAGGGCTTATTTTTCTTTTCGCTGTTTTTAAATACGTATTTTCTATCGGCGGATACCGGACCATGTCGTTGCGCAATCCGTATATGGAAGTGGACATGGAGCAGAGGACATTCTATAATTATTTATTGGAGCACTGGAAGAAGGGTTATTTGAAAAAAATCGGCGAAGATAAATGAAAATCGCGTTTGTCAACCCTCATGAAGAACCGTATGTGAATATCGGCCTTGCCTATGTTATCTCTGCGGTTGAGAAGGAGCATTCGGTAAAGCTTTTGGACATGGCTTTTCATACCAGGGATTATGCTTCCTATGTCTTGGAGAGCCTGAAAAGATTCCAGCCGGATGTCATCGGTTTCTCAGTCACCAGCTTCAGTTTCCATCATGCCTTGCGTATCGCCGCTGTTATCCGCAAAGCCTTCCCGCGCATCCCCCTGGTCTACGGTGGCGTCCACCCGACACTTCTTCCCGAAGAAACACTGCAAAACCCCCTGGTGGATGCCGTCTGCATCGGAGAAGGGGAGGATACCTTTCAAGAATACCTGCAGAAGCTTGAGGCTTCCCGGGAACCCGCAGGCGTTGCCGGCATCTGGTATAAGGACAAAAACAATGCAATCGTCAAAAACCCTTTGCGCCCCTTCCGCCAGGACCTGGATTCGCTTGCCTTTCCCAACTGGGACCATTGGGAGATCGAGCGCTACCTGCAAGCCAATGAGTCTTTTGCCGGCGGCCTGCGCCATCTTGCCTCCCGCGGTTGCCCGTATTCCTGCAGCTTTTGTTCAAATCCCGCCCTGCGCCGCGCTGTCCCCGGGACCTTCTACCGCACGCGCAGCCCCGAGAATGTCATCGCCGAAATCAAGCACAACAGGGATAAATATGCCGGTCGGGGCTTCCGTAATGTCAGTTTCGGCGATGCGACCTTTGGGCTTGATGCCGGAGAGACGGAGAAGCTCTGCAGCCTCTATATCAGAGAAGGCCTGCATAGGGAATTTCCGTGGGATTGCCAGACGCGCGTAGAACTGGTAACCGAAGCCTGGGCCGAACAGGTAAGCCGCGCAGGCTGCTGCATGGTTACCCTGGGTGTTGAGTCGGGAGATGAGCATATACGCCGGGAAATATACAGAAAAGATTTTTCGCAGGAACAGATCCACAGCGCCACCGGAAGCTTAAAAAAATACGGAATCGCCTATTGTATGAGCATTATCGTCGGTTGTCCCTACGACAGCGCCGGGAGCATACGTAATACCCTCAGGTTCTTGCAGAAGGAGAAACCCCTGAAGGCTCATATTACCTTTTATCAGCACCTGCCGTATACGGAGATCTCGAACCGCCTGCACTATCATCAAACAGAAGGGGAGGGAGTCGTTTTTAAAGCATGGAATACGCCCCGGGCCGGAACTATGTATTTAGGAAGATGGCGCCTGAAGAGCTTTATGCTGCGTTTTTTTGTAAGGCGCATCGCAATGTTGTTTTATCATGGCTTTCGGCTGCGGGGGCCGGCGTTCCTGTGGGATACAGTGAAATATCTTTTTGCCATCGGTCAATCAAGGACGGTTGCCTTGAACAACTATTGTGTCCTGATGGGGCTGGAACAGTATACTCTCTATAGCTATGCGCTTGCGCATAACAGGGCGAGGCATAAGAAAGAAGCCACGGCATGAAAGTCTTGTTCATTTCTCCTTCGGTACGGCAGAGCGCCTCGTCCAGATTCCCCGACGGTATCCCGCGAAGCATAAGCAGGAATTTCGGTATCTATCCCTGGCTTGGGTTGTGTTATCTCTCGGCGTATCTTCAGAGAAACGGATTTCAGGCGCAGGTCCTTGATACGGAAGCAGAAGCCTTGACGATAGGCGGGATTATCCGCAGGATCCGCGGCTATCGGCCGTCTTGCATCGGGATCTCGACGATGTCCTTTACGTTCCTTTTTGTCTTGAGGCTTGCCAGGGAGATAAAGAAACATTTTGACCTTCCGATTATCGTTGGAGGGCCCCATATTTCCGTATATCCCCGCGAAGTGCTTGCTCATGATTGTTTTGATATCGGGGTTATCGGCGAAGGGGAAGAGACGTTTCTTGAGCTCGCGCGCCTTTTATCGGGGTATGGGGAGGGCCCGGTCCGCACAAACAAACTTGCGCGGGAGTTGTCCCGCATCAACGGGATATCTTTCAGGACGGACGGCGGTATATGTGTTACGCAGCCAAGAGAGCTCATTGAAGATATAGATACCTTGCCTTTCCCGGCCGTAGAAAAACTGCCGCTCAGCAAATATTACGGCTGCAATCATATCAGGCCGTACCTGACCATGGTGACTGCACGGGGGTGCCCCTTTCATTGTACATTCTGTTCAAAGCAGCATTGGGGGGAGAGTTTTCGTTTTCACAGCGCTGAACGCGTCGTGGACGAGGTGGAATACTACGTAAAGCGGCTGGGGATTAAGGCTATAGATTTTTATGACGACACCTTCACCGTGCCTCGGCAACGCGTTAACCGGATAGTGTCTTTGATCAAATCGCGCAATATCAAATTCGATTTCGGCCTGATGACGCGCGTCGACTGCGTAGATAGAAAGCTGCTCAATGCACTTAAGGATGCCGGATGCAAAGTAATAGCGTATGGCGTTGAGTTCGGCGATAGCGCCATACAGGAACGGGTTAATAAACCGTTTGAGCTCCCGGTGGTGCAAGAGGCATTCCGCCTGGCAAACGAAGCCGGGATCAGGACGGTCGGGTTTTTCCTTGTCGGGCATCCCGATGAAACCGAATCGCAGGTCAGCAATACTATCCACATGATCAAGCAGTTAAATGCCGATTATGTCAAAGCAAACGTACTTATACCGTATCCGGGTTCCGCCTTGTATGCCGAGATGCTCGCTAGCGGAAGGCTGAAAGCAGATTTTTGGGCCGAGCTTACCAAAGGACGCCTGCTTCCGATCAGGGCGCTTTTGCAGACAAAGATCCCGTTGCGCCGTCTGGTCTCCCTGAGGAACTACATCAACCGTATTCCGTATCTGCGGTTAGGAAAAAGCAATATCTTTAAAGTTTCTAAGATCAAGCTATTGCAGGATATCAGGCGCACAGCCGGGATACTGCTCGGGTCTTATTTTGACAGGAAGGTATGATGAGGCTTTTGAAGAACACCAGAAGTCTTTTGCCGGGCACCCTTCAACTGCGCGACTGCGGTATTTTTGAAGAGGAGGGAAACATCCTGCTGGTCAAAGGCGAGGGCGCACAGGAAAGGCACATCATAGAACGGGATACCTGCTTGTATAAAAAAATGGATATCGCTTATGGCAGACGTGCCCCCGGTTTTGACAGGGTTATGATCGATGTGACGACCCGCTGCAACCTGAAGTGTTCCGTATGCTACCGGGAGCCTGACTCAGCCGCGGATATGGATATCCGTAAACTCGGCGAGCTTGCGCAGCAATTCAGAGGGAAAATAATCTCCATTTGCGGAGGGGAGCCGACCATGAGGCCTGACCTGCCGCAGATCATACGCCTGTTCAGCAAAAAAAATACGGTCTTCCTGATCACGAACGGTATTAAACTCTCGCAATACGATTATCTGCGGGAATTACATGCCAGCGGTCTGCGCTATGTTTCTTTTTCCTTGAATGGGCTTTCCGAGGAGGCGCTTGCAGCGATCAACGAAGAAGGCATTCTGGCGCAGAAACTAAGCGCGCTCGCAAACCTTAAACGCCTGCGCGTCAAGACAGTCCTCGCCGTAGTTTTGGCAAAAGGAGTTAACGAGAAGGAGTTGCCGCAAATCTTTGATTTCTGTCTTCAGAACAGAGATTATATCGAAGAATTGCGGATACGGGCGATGGCGCCTTTAGGGGCGCACCTGGCCGGAGAGAAACTCTGTATCTCCGAAATGATAGATACCGTTACCCGGGCATTCGGCATCAGTAAGGAATGCGTGCTGCGTGAATTTGAGGTGAAGAGAGCGGTCAATACGCTCTGCAGACGGGAGATTTTCAGTATCAAGAGCTGCACGTTCGATTTTCATCTTAAAACACACCGGGGGCGCGTCTATCCGGCAGGAGAGGATATTACGGAGAAGATACATTTTCCTCCGCAAGGGCTGCGGCAGAAAATAAGGGTTTTCCGCAGCCTGCTGAAACTTTACGGCCCCGCGATGCTGATTGCAGGGGTGTTTAAATCGGCGCGCCGAGCCGAGAGTATCCCGTGGTTCCACTCAGGGGGTCTTTTTAAAATCGGATTACGGTCATGGCCGGATATCAATACGATTGACCTGGAGGAAAACAGCCGCTGCAGGACAGGGTATTGGTTGGACGGCAGGTTTGTTTCGTTCTGTTATGCCAATATCCTTAAGGATGCCTCGCGCTGTCAGCGCCATGTTTGATTCTCTTTTCGCAAAACTCATGAAACCGCGCACAACTATTTCTTCCGAACTGGGTGCTTTTCATTACGGGCTCGCTGCCTTTGAGGGGATGTTGGTTATCCGCGCGCAAGACCCTGGAGGTTCTCAGCGCATCGGGATTTTCCGGGCCGGAGAGCATATTGCACGGCTGAAGAAGTCCGCCGAAGTTATCGGCGCAGGCCTTTCAATCTCTCCGGAAACAGTACTCCGGAACATCAAGAAGGAAATCATGCTGCGCAGGCCCGGCAGCTATTATGTGAGGCCGATGCTTTTTAAAAGCGGGGATTACATACGCCTGCTTCATCGCCACGCTCCCGATTCCTTTATTGTATTGTCGAAGCCTTTCAATTTCCGCATCTTCTTGATGAAGACGAGGCTTCCGATTTCGCTCATGCTGTTTCAGGGGCTTCATAGTCCTTTTCAGGGCGAGTTTGCCTCGGCGAAAATTTCGGGAAGGTATTTAGTCAATGCGCTGGCGAAAAAACGCGCGTATGACTTAGGTTATAACGATGCGGTCCTGTGCGACGAGGAAGGCTTCATAACTGAGTCGACATCAGCCAATGTGTTTGTCGTGCAGAAAGGCGTTGTTTTCACCCCCACAACCCGCGCTATAATCAAAGGGATCACCAGAAGTATTGTAATGGATATCCTGCGTGAAATAGGCGTAACCGTTACCGAGAAGGATATCAGCAGGCAGGAAATACTGGAAGAAGGCTCCGTTTTTATTACCGGTACGGCTTCTGGTATTGTCGCGTGCCGAAAGCTCGAGGGGCGCATCATACCCGCGCATCCTTTGGTAAGGGAGATTCAGGAGCGCTACGCGCGTATGGTGACAGATCAACGTCCTGATGCTCAGGGCTGCTGGAGTTATGTTTAAGGGGTCCTGGTAACGCTATGTACGGCGGTAGTAAACGGCCTTCCCCGCGTTTACTTATTATGTTTTATCGTTGCGATGCCCTACCGTGATCCCCAGGATCACCCACCAGACCAGGGATACCTCCGGCAAGAAGAAACTGAAACTTACCAGATTATCCAGGAAGAACGCCGCCTGAGAGGCAAGCAAG
>JAQTNB010000046.1 GCA_028714055.1 Candidatus Omnitrophota bacterium | reverse complement strand
GAAGTGATCGACAGGGACCTTAAGGACGCTTTGCGTTCGGTCCTGCTCCTGGAAAGCCTGATTCCTTCCACGCCCGAGCAGGCCCGTCAGGTGCTTCTGGAGGTCTTGCCGGTGATGTCCGCGGAAGCGGTGCTGCGCATCCTTTTTTATACGCCGCCGCGCGCCTGTTTTGTCGTCGAAAACACCATGCTCCCGAAAATGCCGGCGATCTCATACCTGGGCAACTGGGATTTTTCCAAGGTCTATATCGCCCAGAATTTCAATTCACAGGAGAAAGACAGGATCCTCGATTACCTGACAAAACTCGGGCGCAATACCCAGCAGGTGCAGACGTTTTACCAGGAAGGGTTCCTCGTCCCGCATGAAAACCTTGATGCCTGGCTTTCAAGGAGGCTTCAATTCTACGGGCCGCTGGTGAGCGGCCGGGAGAACGAGGGTGTCGTATTCTTTGACAACGGCTTTGTGTATAATCCGAAGGACCAGACCATCAGTTCCTCCCAGGGGCAGATCCCGCGCACGCTTTTCTATTACGAGGAGGGAAAACTCCTGGAAAAGGGGCTCAGCGGTGCAAATGCCGGGTTCTCGGCGATGGTGGCAAAAGACGACAGCGGCACGTATAAATGCCTGCTTCTTGACCGTGAACTGGGAGGAAGCCTTCTGGTGCGGCTGTACCTGTTCAAGGGAAAAGGCATGCGCCATTTTGTTTCGTTCATCGATGCGGAAGACGGGAATAACTTTATCCGCGTGTTTAACATAGCCTGGTAAGCCTGCATGGAATATCTTTTCGAAGTTTCGGTCGTGCTCCCCTGCCTGAACGAAGAAGAATCGATCGGGGCCTGCGTCAAGAAGATCAGGGAGGTATTCGAGAAAGAGGGGGTCAGTGGCGAGATCATCGTCTCCGATAACGGTTCAACCGACCGCTCGGTTGAGATCGCCGAATCCCTCGGGGCGAAAGTAGTGCGTGAGCCGGTCCACGGCTACGGCGCGGCATACCTGCGGGGCCTGAGAGAAGCGCAGGGGCGCTTTATCATCATGGGGGACAGCGATAATACCTATGATTTTTACGATATCCCGCGTTTTCTCCTCCCTTTGAAAAACGGCTATGATGTGGTGATGGGTTCCCGTTTTAAGGGCACGATCACCAGGGACGCGATGTCATGGACGCACCGCTATATCGGCAACCCCATACTTTCGGGGATGTGCCGCCTTTTTTTTCATACCAGGCTTTCGGATATCCACTGCGGGATGCGCGCGTTTACCCATGAGGCATTCCGGGCCATGGAATTACAGACCCTGGGGATGGAATTCGCCACCGAGATGGTGGTCGCGGTGCTGCAGAAGCGCCTGAAGATCTGCGAGATCCCGATCGACTATTACCCGCGCTCCGGTAAATCCAAGCTGATGCCTCTTGCGGACGCCTGGCGCCACATCAGGTTCATGCTTTTATACTGCCCGGTGTGGCTTTATTTTATCCCCGGCATAGCCGGATTCCTTGCCGGCATGGCGGTCCTTTTGCTCCTTTTGCGCGGGCCGATTTTGTTCCTCGGGCATTATTGGGATATCCATCTGATGGTCTTTGCCAGCATCATCTCGATCCTCTTTTATCAGGTGCTGCACCTGGGGGTATATGCCCATACCTATGCCATCAGGCAGGGGTATCTTCATTACGATGACCTGACG
This sequence comes from Candidatus Omnitrophota bacterium, assembly GCA_028714055.1. Classification (GTDB taxonomy): domain Bacteria; phylum Omnitrophota; class Gorgyraeia; order Gygaellales; family Profunditerraquicolaceae; genus JAQTNB01. The sequence continues at coordinate 6,293 of JAQTNB010000046.1, read as the reverse complement.
CTTTTTTTCAAAAAGCGCTTTAACCTGGAGCGGGGGATACTGCTGGGCGGGGTGATCTTTTTGGCCGGCCTTGTGATCGAAGGGTTTATTTTTGTTGAATGGTTTTCCAGTAATTTCGGGGCGCTCTACCGTATCCGCGAGTCGATTGTAGGCATGACGTTTTTGGTGATCGGGCTGCAGACTATCTTTTCCTCTTTTTTTATCAGCCTCCTGTTCCTTGAGCGCAAAGGAGCCGAATGAGAAACTACGCGATCCTGGGTCTGATCTTGCTGCTGGGTTTTCTGATGCGGGCATATAATCTCAATTTTCCTTCCATCGGTTACCATAATATGAAGGAGAACGAATATCTGAGCATGGCCCAGGAGATGCAGCGCACGCAGGATTTCGTCGCCCGCCGGATATATTTCTATAATGCCTTTGACGACAACCCCCTGATGAAGCTGTATCCCCAGCCACCGCTTATTTCTTACCAGATCCTGCTTTCCTGGAAACTGCTGGGGGAGAACCTTTGGGGAGCGCGCCTCTTTAACGTGTTTTTCGGGGTGGGGAGTATCGCGCTGATGTTTTTCCTGGCGAGGCTCCTTTTTGCCGAAGAGGCGCTCGCTTTGTTCAGCGCCCTGCTCCTGGCGATCATGCCGCTGGCGGTCTTCTTTTCCCGCAACCTCCAGCCGGAAAGCCCGGCGTTCTTCTGGATGCTCGCGGGCACCTTTTTTTACATGCGTTTTGCGCTTTCCGGGCGCCTGCGCAACCTTATACCAGGAGGCCTGTGTTTTTGCGTTGCCTGGCTCTATAAGTTCAGCTTCCTCATCGGCGTGCTGCCGTTTGTTTTGTGCATGCCGTATCGCAGGCTCTTAAGCGGCTGGAGGCAGGCGCTTAAGTCCGCCTGCGTTTTTATCCTGCCGTATCTGGTCATCGCGGCAAGTATTTTCCTGCTTAAGCGCATCGGGCAGTGGGAGTTTGAGCGCGCGGAGACGTTCAACAGGATCATGCTGCTGGCGGTATTTACCCCGGACTATTGGGCGCATTACGGAAAGATGATCTGGTGGTATGTGCGGGGGGAGAATTTTACCCTCCTTTTTACCGTGCTTGCCGCTTTAGGGATACTGGCCGCGTTCCTGAGGAGAAAGGGGCCCTTAGACCGCTATATCATAGGAGGGGTATTCGCGCTGGTTGTTTACTCGATGGTCTTTGCCGACCATGTCAATCAGCACAATTATTACCAGATGCCTTTTTTGCCTCTGGCGTGCCTGTCGGCAACGCTTTTCCTTTCCTTTGCCTCCGGGGCCCTGACCGGGATCATAAAGCGCAACCTCACGGTTTATCTGGCAGCGGGCATTGTCCTTGTCGCGGCGATCCCGGTTTACCAGTCGATTTCCAGGATGCACTCCACGGTCTTTTTGGGCCAGGATGTCGCGGGAGAATCTCTGAAGGAATTTACCGCGCCGCACGAACGGGCCTTTCTTTTTACCTATGCCCAGGGGTACGCGATCGCCCGCTATGCCCGGCGTTACATGGGGCCGGTCAAAGACCTGGAGGAATTCGAGCGTTTCGAGAAGAAGTTCGATATCCGCTACGTCTGTTTTTACCCGGCTGAATACGCGCATATGCTGAAGGATTCCAATCCTGGCCTGTATGAATACATCCGTTCCCATTACCATTTCAAGGAGGTGGGGATGGCGGAGGAACCGAACAAGATCTTCTATGTGATCCTTGAGCGCGGAGAAGGCTCGGATGCCGAAACGTTCCTGAAGTCTTTCTCGGGCAGTATGCAGGTGAGGGCGATATATAATATTCTGGGAAGGCTGGTTTTCTTTTATTCCCTGCGGGTCCCCGCGCCGTCAGCAGATCTTCCTCATGGATGAGTCCCCCTTTATCTCGGTTGTCATACCGGTCAAGAACGAAGCGGCCATCTTAGAACGCTGCCTTGCTTCTTTGCGCCGCCTCGATTATCCTGCGGAGCGCCTTGAGGTCATCGTCGCCGACGGAGGATCAACCGACGATACCAGGCGCATCGCCGAAAGCCTGGGCGCCCGCGTCGTCATCAACGACAAACAGGTCGTGGTTTCCGGCCGTAACAGGGGTTTTGAAGCGGCCCGGGGTGAATTTGTCGCCTTTACCGACGCGGACTGCGTGTTTGAGTCGGGATGGCTCCGCAATGGCATGCAATATTTCAAAGAAGAGAAGGTCGGCGGGGTGGGAGGGCCCACGCTTATGCCGCAGGACAGCACGGCATTTGAGCGGGCGGTGAACCTTTTTTTCGTGCTGGCGGGGTTCCTGAAAATCACCAGCCACCGGCAGGAGGCAGGCTGCATACAGGAAGTAAACGATATACCCGGCTGCAATGCGATCTTCCGCGCGCAGGCCCTGCGTGAGGTCATGCCTGTGGATGAAGGGCTGCTGACCGCGGAAGACGTGTGGATGAACTACCGCGTAAGGCTGGCCGGATATACGCTTATCTGGGCGCCTGATGTGACCCTTTGGCACTACCGCCGCAGCTCGCCGCGCATGTTCATGCGCCAGGTATACCGTTTTGCCATCGGAAGGTTCCAGGTCGCCAAGCGAAGCCTCCGGCTGATAAAGCCGCTGCATATACTGGCGGCGCTGACCATACCGCTGCTGTTGGCGCTGGATATCGCCTTGCAGGCGACCGGCGCGCTCTGGGTGTATGCGGTTTTGGCGGCGCTCTTCATCTTTGACTGCGTTTTCTTTGCTTTTTTGCATATGCGCAGCGCGCGCAGCGCTTTTTATTTCCCTTTTGTCGTGCTGCTCTTTTGCTGTTGCTGGTCGGCAGGGGCATTACGGGAATTATTGTTTCCCATGAAGCAGGTGGCAGGAAGGTAGCCGGATGCAGATAACCTTTATCATACCTCCCGTATTGGACAATACCGCAAACGTTGACCGGTGTTTCGGGTGCAACTACAATATATACTTTTTGCCCCTGCTGCCGGTCTTATATTCCGCGACCATAATCAAGGAGGCAGGCGGGAGCGTTTCGATCATTGATTTTGCGGCCTTGGGAAAATCCGAGCAGGATTTCAGGGATTTTATCTCAAAAGACGCATCCGAGCTGTATGTCTTTTATACGGTCTTCCTGTCGCAGAAAACAGACCTGGCGGCGCGCGATCTCATCCGCCAGAAACGCCCACACGCGCGTTTTATTTTCTTCGGCCCCCAGGCAACATATGCGCCTGGCGGTTTCCTGGACCGGGAAGATACAATCCTGGTCAGGGGAGAGCCGGAGTTTACCATGCGGGAGCTGGTCTCGGCGCTTGCGCGCGGCGCGGATTTTAGCGCGCTGCGCGGGATATCCTTTAAGTCCGCCGAAGGCCTCAGGGAAAACCCTCCCGCCGCGCTGATCGCGGACCTCGATACGCTCCCTATCCCGGACCGTACACTTCTTGACCATACGCCGTATTCTAATCCGAAGTTGAGCCGCCTGCCGCATACCGCCGCGCTTACCTCCCGGGGGTGCTTTGGCCAGTGCTGGTATTGCGTGCCTAACTCCCTTTCTTATGCGCGTGAACTTGAATATAAAAAATATCAGGGGCATAAGCCTCCTGCGCGCCTGCATTCGGCCTCGCGCGTTATCGAGGAATTCCGTTCGATCGCAGGGCTCGGGTTTAAATCCGTTTCGATCATCGATGACCAGTTCCTCTGGGATGAGGCCAGGACCCTTGAGATCTGCCGGGGGATAAAGGGACTGGGCCTGGAATGGTCGTGTTTGTGCCGCCCGGAAAGGATAACCAGGAACGCCGCCGAAGCAATGGCGGAAGCCGGCTGCGGCTACGTGGATATCGGGACCGAATCATTCGATGAAGAGGTCCTTGCCTCCATTAAGAAGGAGATGTCCCCCGCGGATACCCGCAAGGCGGTCGCCACCTTGCGCCAGGCCGGCATCGAAGTCGAGATCAATATCCTCCTGGGGGCGACTCCCGTAGAGACCGAGGCGAGCATCAAGAAGACGCTGAGGGAAGTGCGCAGGCTCAATGCGGACTACGTGCTTTTCAGTATCGCAAACCCCTTCCCGGGGACCGAATTCTATCAGGCTGCCAAAGCGCGCGGATGGATGTACTACGGAGATTATGTCCCTGCCGACCCGGCAAAAAATTCCATCATCTCCTATCCCCATCTTTCCAAGAAGAAGCTCGAGCGGCTCCTGGCGCACGCGTACTTAAGTTTTTATCTTGACCCCCGCTATTTAGTAAAGCAGGCCCTGAAGATCCGCAGCGTTTCCGAATTTAAAAGCAAATTAAGGGCATTCGCCAATTTCATTTACAAGAACTTCATAAAGAGATGAAAACCACCGCAGAACGCTCAAGCGGGCATGACCAGACGATCAAGCCGATATACTATCAACACCTGTCGGTCTACGAATATGCTTCACTGCTCGCCCGGGATAAGACCGTGCTTGATATCGGCTGCGGCGAAGGTTACGGCACCGCGCTCCTTGCGCGCGGCGCAAAAAAAGCCGTGGGCGTGGATTACAGCGATCAGGCCATTCAGCGTTGCAGGGAGTCGTACCTTCAGCCCAATATCGAATTTGTCCGCGCCGACATCGCGTCTTTTGAATACGGCGCTTCTTTCGATCTCGTGTGCGCCTTTCAATTCGTGGAACACCTGCGTGACCCAGGCGTTTTACTTTCCAAGGCCTGCCGGCTTCTTTCCCCTGAAGGGATTTTCCTGCTTTCCACGCCCAATCGCCGGGCCTCTTTGGTGAAGCATCCGTACCATTTCCGGGAATACACAAAGGAAGAATTGCGGTCCCTGCTAGAGAAGTATTTTAAGCGGGTGGACATACGGGGGCTGGAATTCAGCGAAAAGGTAGCGCGTTTCCGGGAAGAGAGAAGAGGGGAGAGCCAAAAGATCCTTCGCCTGGACCCCTTACGCATCCATATGCTGATACCGCTGGGGATGCGCAGGAAACTCTTTGACTTCATCGCGGCGCGCCTGAGCAGCAAGATCCATACGCGCAACGCCGGCCTTACCGCCTCCATCAATACCGGCGATTACCGGGTGGCCGAAGCGTTCAATGATACGGCCATAGACCTGATCGCGCTCTGCAGCACCCCCGCCTCCTAAAGACGCCTTTACCGTCTCAAACGGCACTCATTTCCCTTAAAATATCAGTTGACAAAAATTTAAATCTATGGTATATACTGGACTTACAGTAGTTACAAGACATAGTGCAAGTACCATAACTAAAGAGCGCTTCCCATGGCGATCTCGAGGCTCAAAAACAACAGAATGATCTCAGCGAAGGAGCTGGTTAGCACCTTCGGCATATCCTACCAGACCGTCAATTACTACACTGATTTTGGGTTGTTCCCGGTATTGATCAAGAAGGGGAATGTCCGTTTCTATGACAGGCCGCTTGTTTCCAAACGCCTTAAGGAGATAAAGAGCCTTGCCAGGGAAGGGTATTCTTTGCGCCTGATCCGTAAGAAGCTTATCGGTATTTAGGCAGCCTTAGACACGTTTAAGCAGGGATAAAAGATGAGTTATTTCAAGGTGTTAGGATTCGAAAAAGAACCATTCTCCACCAGCCCTGACCCGGAATTCTTTTATCATTCCCGGGAGCATGAAACCGTGCTCTCGAATCTGCTTATTGAATTGAGGCTTAAACGGGGGATGTCGGTGGTCCTGGGTAATGTCGGCACCGGCAAGACCACGCTTTCCCGTAAACTGGTGCAGGAGCTTAAAGCCCGCGAAGATTTTATCTTTCACGTTATCCTTAACCCTTCCTTTGAGAACGAACAAACGTTCCTGGTTTCGCTGGCGAGGAATTTCGGGCTCGATGTCCTTTCGGAAAACGCCTCGCCTTCGCTGCTTGACCTGCGCGAGTGTTTCGAAAGATTTTTGTTCGAAAAAGGCGTCAAGGAAGAAAAAACCGTAGTGCTGGTGGTTGACGAAGCGCAGAAGATCAATGAACAATCCCTGGAGCTGCTGCGGGTCTTCCTTAATTATGAGACAAACCAGTTCAAGCTTTTACAACTGATCCTCCTGGGCCAGCTGGAACTTTATTCCACCATCATGAAGATGCCCAATTTCCTGGACCGCATCAGTTTCAAATTCACCCTGAACCCTTTGGATTGCGGGGAAACCAAAGAGATGATCGATTTCCGTATCAGGCAGGCAGGGTATCGCGCGGCGATGCATCTTTTTTCCGATGACGCGGTCAAAGAGATCCATCGCCACACTTCGGGATACCCCCGGCAGATCACCATGTTTTGCCATCGCGCGTTAAAATCGCTGGTGTTGAAGAATAAATTCGTGGTGGACCCGGAAATGGTCAG
>JAQTNB010000045.1 GCA_028714055.1 Candidatus Omnitrophota bacterium | reverse complement strand
CAAGAAGATCTCCCTGAACCTCAAATTCGACGACGCGCTCGCCCACAAGATATACGCGGGTTCCGACATCTTCCTGATGCCTTCGAAATACGAGCCGTGCGGCCTGGGGCAGATGATCAGCCTGCGTTACGGCACGATCCCCCTGGTGTTCAAGACCGGGGGCCTTGCGGATACGGTGGATGAGAAGAACGGTTTTGTCTTCGACCGCTATGCGCAGGAAGACCTGACCGCGACCATCGTCAAGGCGCTTAAAGCATTCAAGGGCAGGAAAAAATGGACGGAGCTTATCGAAAAGGCGATGCAGTGTAATTTCTCCTGGAGGGAATCCGCCCGCCAGTATACCAGGCTTTATGAACAAGCACGTGCCATGTAGCCGCGGCTCCCGCGTCAGCCGGCTGCCCGGCCGCCTTGCGGGTAAGAAAAAGGCGGTTGTGGCCGTTACCGGAAGTTTCGGCAGCGGCAAGAGCACGGTGGTGCGGATGTTGCGTTCCTCCGGCACAAAGGTGATCGATGCGGACCGCCTGGCGCGCCGGATCCTCCTTCCCGGGAACGCCGCCTTTCGCAGGGTCGTGCGGGTTTTCGGCAGCAGGGTCCTTGCCCCTTCGGGAAGGATAGACCGCAGAAAACTGGCTGCAGTGGTCTTCGCGGATTTAAAGGCGCTCAAAAGGCTTAACGCCATAACTCATCCGGAAATTTTGCGGGTCATCCGGGAGGAGATCAAAAAGGCTTCCCGCAAGATCGTATTACTGGAAGCGCCTCTTTTGTTTGAAGCAGGGCTCGCGCGGGAAATGGATGCGGTCATCGTCGTCAAGGCGTCCCGCAGCGCGATCATCAGGCGCCTTACCCGGCAGCGTTCGCTTAAACCTGCCCAGATTTACCGGAGGCTTGCCGCTCAGCTTCCGCTTTCGTATAAGGTCCGCCGCGCGGATTTTGTCATAGATAACAATGGTCAAGCCGGGAAAACGTACAGGCAGGTGCAGCGCATAAGGAGGTTGTTGTGGAAAAACTGGATATAAGCAATCTTAAAGAGATCAAAATCAGCGAACTGAACAAGCTGGCAAAAGAACTGAATGTCAACGGGTTCAGCGGCCTCAAGAAACAAGAACTCATCTTTAAAATACTTCAGGCGCAGGCCGAGAAGGATGGGTTGATGTTCGGAGAGGGGGTCCTGGAGATCCTGCCGGAGGGGTTCGGTTTCTTGCGCTCGCCGAACTACAATTACCTCCCCTGCCCGGACGATATCTATGTCTCTCCCTCGCAGATCAGGAAATTCGATTTGCGCACCGGGGATACGGTGAGCGGCGAGATCCGGCCTCCCAAGGAAGGCGAGAAATATTTCGCGCTCCTGAAGGTGGAAGCGGTCAATTTCGAGCACCCGGAGGACGCGAAAGAAAAGATACTCTTTGATAACCTGACACCCATCTATCCTCACCAGCGTTTTCTCCTGGAGCTGCGGCCCGATGAGATCTCCACGCGTATCATGGACCTCCTGACCCCGCTGGGCAAAGGTCAGCGCGGGCTGATCGTCGCGCCTCCCTACAGCGGCAAAACCGTTCTGCTGCAGAAGCTGGCCAATGCCATCACCACCAATCATCCGGACGCCGTGCTGATCGTCCTCTTGATAGACGAACGCCCCGAAGAGGTCACCGATATGCAGCGCCACGTCAAGGGCGAGGTCATCTCCTCGACGTTTGACGAGCCTCCGGAGAGGCACGTGCAGGTCGCCGAGATCGTGCTTGAGAAGGCCAAGCGCCTTGTCGAGCATAAGAAGGACGTGGTCATCCTCCTGGACAGTATTACCCGGCTTGCCCGGGCATACAACTCCGTTGTCCCGCACAGCGGAAAGGTGCTTTCCGGCGGTATCGATTCAAACGCCCTCCAGAAACCCAAGAGGTTTTTCGGGGCTGCGCGCGGAGTCGAAGAGGGAGGAAGCCTGACGATCATGGCTACGGCCCTGGTTGATACGGGAAGCCGCATGGACGATGTCATCTTTGAAGAGTTCAAGGGAACGGGCAATATGGAATTGCAGCTGGACCGCAACCTCTTCCAGCGCAGGATCTACCCGGCGATCGACATCAAGCGTTCCAACACCAGGCATGAAGAGCTGCTCCTGAAGCAGGATGTCCTGCAGAAGGTCTGGATACTCAGAAAGGTCCTTAACGAGCTGAATAACGTCGAGGCAATGGAGCTTCTGATCGAAAAGCTTTCCAAGACCAAGAATAACGAAGAATTTTTAGGCAGCATGAACCAGTAAAGGAGAGCGAAAATGAAAGACAAGATTCATCCCAAGTACCAGGAGTGCGTTATCGTATGCGCCTGCGGCAATACGATACACACGCGTTCGACCAAACCCAACATCCGCGTGGAGATCTGTTCCCGCTGCCATCCCTTTTTCACCGGGAAGCAGAAGTTCGTGGATTCCGCCGGCAGGGTGGATAAGTTTATCAAGAAATACGGAAAGAAAAGCTAAAAGGCTCTTTTGATGAAGAACATCCTTGAGCGGATGCAGAGGCTCACCGGGCGCTATCGGGAGCTCGAGCATCTGCTTGCTTCTCCCGAAGTCATCGCCAATAAGGAAGAGTGCAACAGGTATGCCAAGGAACTGGCGGACCTGCGCCAGCCCGTGCAGGCCCTCGCCGACTATGAAAAGCTCGTCTCTGAGCTTGAAGGCCTTGAGCATGAATTGCAGGAGAAGCACGACAAGGAATTCTTAGAGCTTGTCCGGAAAGAGCACCAGGAACTCACGGAGCGTAAAACCGCCCTGGAGCGCAGGATGCGCGAACTGCTTGCCGGTGAGGATAAGGACCTTGGCAGGGATATGATGATGGAGATCCGCCAGGGCACCGGCGGGGATGAGGCCGGGCTTTTTTGCGCCGACCTTTACCGTATGTATACCAAATACGCAGTCTCGCGCGGCTGGAGCGTTGAGCCGATGTCCGGGAGTTCAAACGAGCTGGGAGGTTTCAAAGAAGTGGTCTTTAGCGTCAAGGGCAAAGACGCGTACAAGCGCCTCAAATTCGAAAGCGGGGTCCACCGCGTGCAGCGCGTCCCTGCCACCGAAGCGCAGGGGCGCATCCACACCTCTACGGCGACGGTTGCCGTGTTTGTCGAGCCCCAGGAAGTGGACCTGGTGATCGAGCCCAAGGACCTGCGTATCGATACCTACCGCTCCTCGGGCCCCGGGGGGCAGCATATGCAGAAGACGGATTCCGCGGTGCGCATCACCCATATCCCCACCGGGACGGTCGTCGCATGCCAGGATGAGCGTTCGCAGGGGAAAAACAAGAACAAGGCGATGAGGATATTGCGCGCGCGCCTGCTTGATAAAAGGGTCGAAGACGAAATGCGCAGGATGTCCGAGAAGCGCAAAGCGCTGATCGGCTCGGGAGACAGAAGCGAAAAGATACGCACCTATAATTTCCCCGACCGGCGCGTTACGGACCACCGGATAAATTTCACCTCTCATCGGCTGGAAGCGATATTGGAAGGGGAACTGGATGAGCTTTCCGACGCCCTGATCAAGGCCGCCGAAGAGAAGGCAATGGAGGCCTCCCGCCAGGAAGAGGGGCGGGTACGATGAACGAAGCGGAGATGGTCTTGACCAGTATCCTTTCCTGCGACAGGGCGGCGCTCTATACGCGCGCAAAGTCACGCCTGGATAAAAAACAGGCAAAGGCCTTATCATCCATTTTTAAAAGAAGGATCAACGGCGAGCCCTTGCAGTATATACTGGGAAAAACCGAATTCATGGGCCTTGAGTTCGGCGTTAACCGCAGGGTGCTCATACCCAGGCCCGAGACCGAAATACTGGTTGAAACCGCTGTGCGCTATGCCGCGCGTAAGCCGGCAGGCCGCATATTGGATATGTGCACCGGCTCCGGCTGTATCGCTATATCGCTGGCAAAGGCCCTTAAAGATGCCGCGATAGACGCCGCAGACGTCTCGGGAGAGGCCCTGCAGGTCGCCAGGCGCAATGCGCGGGCGCACAAGGCAGGGGTAAGATTCATACGGGCGGACCTTTTTGATTCGCCGTCTTTAGTCAAAGGTTCCTACGATATGCTGGTATGTAATCCTCCCTATATCCCCCGGCTGGATATCGCGGGGCTTCAGCCTGAAGTCCGGCATGAACCTTTCTGCGCCCTTGACGGAGGCGATGACGGGCTTGCCTTTTTCCGCAGGGTCTCAAGGCTTTCTTCGGCCTACCTGAAAGACAAAGGCATGCTGATCATGGAAATGGGTTATAAACAGGCCGCGCAGGTAAAAAAGATTTTCAAAAATGACGGTTTTTTCGATATCATAGAAGTGATAAAAGATTACGCCCGCATTGACAGGATCCTGGTAGCCGAAAAGAGGGAGCTTCATGGATAAATTGGTAGTCGAAGGGGGCTTGCGCCTGAAAGGTGAAGTGAAGGTTTCGGGGTCCAAGAATTCCGTGCTGCCTATTCTGGCGGCAACGCTTCTGACCGACGCGCCCTGCGTCATAAAGGGTGTGCCGAATTTACGCGATACGGTCACCATGATGAGGATCCTCAGGGCCCTGGGCAAGAGCGTTGAATTCGATAAGGGGACGGTGGAGGTGCGTGCCGGCAGGCAGCATAATTTGGTCGCCGATTATAAGCTGGTATCTACCATGCGCGCCTCTTTTTGCGTCCTCGGGCCGCTTTTGGGAAGGTTCAAGAAAGCCAAGGTTTCGCTTCCCGGAGGCTGCGTTATCGGGGTCAGGCCCGTAGACCTGCACATCAAAGGGATCAGGATGCTCGGAGGCAGGGTAGACATTGAATCAGGCTACATCGTGGCAAAGACACCCGGCCTTAAAGGCACGCATATTTACCTGGGGGGCGTATACGGCTCCTCGGTGCTCGCAACCGATAACGTGATGATGGCGGCGGTATTGGCGCGGGGCAAGACCGTTATCGAAGCCGCGGCCTGCGAACCGGAAGTAGCCGACCTTGGCGAATTCCTTATTAAGATGGGCGCGCGCATCAAAGGCCACGGCACTCCGACTATCGAGATCGAAGGCGTCAAGCATCTGCGCGGCACCGAACACACGATCATATCCGACCGCATCGAAGCGGGGACTTTTATCATCGCCTCGCTCATGACAAAAGGCGATATCACGATCAGGAACACATCGGTCCGCCACCTGGGGGCGTTGTTTGACAAGCTTCAGGAGGCTGGCGTGGCGGTAAGGTCCGCGGAAAACGGCGTGCGGGTCTCTTACCGGGGAAAAATAAAACCCGTCAACGTGACCACCCTGCCATACCCGGGGTTCCCCACGGATATGCAGGCGCAGATGATGAGCCTGATGAGCGTTACCGAAGGGATAAGCCTGATCACCGAGAAGATCTACCCCGACCGCTTCATGCATGTGCCCGAGCTTAACCGTATGGGCGCGCGTATCCAGCGTGAGGGGCCGCATGCGATCGTCGAGGGAGTGCGGTATCTCTCCGGAGCGCAGGTGATGGCTTCGGACCTGCGCGCTTCGGCAAGCCTGGTGCTTGCGGCTTTGCGGGCAAAGGGCAAGACCCAGATACACAGGATCTACCACCTGGAACGCGGATACGAGGAGATCGAAAGTAAATTGCAGTCTTTGGGCGCGCGTGTCTGGAGAGAAAAGGAGTGACGCAGAGATGCTTCTGGTCATAGATAATTACGATTCTTTTACCTATAACCTGGTGCAGTATCTGGGCGAGTTAGGGGAAAAAGTCCAGGTCCTGCGTAACGACAAGATCACGCTCGCCGGCATAAAGAAACTGAAGCCCGGGCGCATCATCATCTCTCCCGGGCCCGGAAGGCCGGAGGACGCGGGTATCTCCTGCGAAGTGGTCAGAGCGCTGGCGGGAAAACTTCCGATCATGGGGGTATGCCTCGGCCATCAGGCGATCGCCTATGCCTTCGGCGGCCGCATCGTCATTGCCTCGCGCCTCATGCACGGAAAGACCTCTTTGATCTATCATGACAAAAAGACGATTTTTAAAGGCATCCCCAATCCTTTTGAGGCAACGCGTTACCATTCGCTGCTTGCCGAGAAAAAGACTTTCCCCCGCGAGCTTAGCGTGATCGCCTGGACCAAGGAGGGGGAGATCATGGGGCTTAAGCATAAAAAATACCCGCTCTGGGGGGTCCAGTTCCATCCCGAGTCGATCATGACCGCCTCGGGCAAAGATATCCTGAGGAATTTCTTAAAACAATGATCAAACTCGCCATCGAAAAGCTTTTAGAGAAAAAAGACCTTACCGGCGCGGAGATGCAGGAAGCGATGCAGGAGATCCTCAGCGGCGCAACGGATACCGCCGATATCATCGCTTTCTTAAGTTCTTTGAGCGATAAGGGTGAGACCGTCGAAGAGCTGACCGCCGCGGTCAGCGTGATGATCAAGCATATCGATACCGTTGTCGTGGACCGCCCGCATATCCTGGATACCTGCGGGACCGGCGGGGACAAAAAGGGGACGTTCAATATCTCCACGGTGACCGCATTCGTGGCAAGCGGCGCCGGCGTCTGCGTGGCAAAGCACGGCAACCGTTCGGTCTCGAGCACCTGCGGAAGCGCCGACATACTCGAAGCCCTGGGCGTCAATATCAATATGAACAAGGCGGCGATCAAGAAGAGCCTGGAGGATATCGGCATCGCTTTCCTGTTCGCCCCCAACCTTCACCCGGCAATGAAGCATGTGATGCCGGCGCGTAAGCAAATGGCACGCCGGACCATGTTCAATATCCTCGGGCCGCTGATCAATCCTGCCAGGGCCACGAACCAGCTTATCGGCGTTTATAGCGCCGACTGGGCCTCGCCGCTGGCGCAGGTCCTGCACAACCTGGGGACCGAGCATGTCCTGGTGGTGCACGGCAGGGACGGGCTTGACGAGGTGACTACCTGCGATACGACATTTGTCGCGGAGGTGCGCGAGGGTTCGCTTCGCGAATACGAGATAGCTCCCGAGGATTTCGGATTCAAGCGCGCAGTTCTCGCTGACCTGTTGGCAGGGAGCAAAGAGGAATGCGTGCGCATCGCCCGGGGGGTCCTCGCGGGGGAGAAAGGGTTTCAGCGCGATATCGTGCTTTTGAATGCCGGCTGCGCGATCTATGCGGCAAACAGGGCAGAGGATATCCGCGAGGGGATAGAGCTTGCCGTTACTTCGATCGATTCCGGCAAGGCGCTTGAAAAACTCAACCTGCTGAAAGATTATTCGCAAAGGACCTATTGATGCCCAAGACCGATTTTATCAAAGATGTCGTTGCCAGGAAAAAAGAAAGGATCCTTGCCGCCAAGGCAGCGCTTCCCGAGGAAGAGCTTAAAAACCGCATTCAGGGTATGCCTCCCTGCAGGAAATTCAAAGAGGCGATATCCAAGCCCCGCACTATTTCGCTTATCGCCGAGATCAAGAAGGCTTCCCCTTCGGCAGGCGTACTGCGCGAAAATTTCAGCCTTGAGGAGATCTGCGCGGCCTACAAAGAAGCAGGCGTGCAGGCGGTATCGGTGCTTACCGAAGAGGATTATTTCCTGGGGGATATCTCTTATCTTGCCCGGGTCAAGTCATTGATCGACGCCCCGGTGTTACGCAAGGACTTCCTGCTTGAGCCTTACCAGGTGTATGAATCCAGGGCCTTCGGCGCGGATGCGATACTCTTGATCGCCGACCTCCTGACCAGGGAACGCATCATCGAGATGACGCAATTGGCCGGGGAGCTGGGGCTTGCTTCTCTGATCGAAGTGCATACCGAGAAAGAGCTGAAAAAAACCCTTAACCTTAAAGCGGACCTGATCGGGTTGAATAACCGCGACCTGCATACGTTCGAGGTGGACTTAAAGACGACCGAGAAGCTGTATATGCTCACCCCCAAGGATAAGACCGTAGTGGTGGAAAGCGGCCTGCGCAGCAGGCAGGACGTGATGTTCCTGAAGATCCTGGGAATAAACGCCGTGCTTATCGGCGAGGCATTCATGAGGTCCGCCGATATCAAGCGCAGTATCGAAGAGATAATGGGATGGTAAAGGTGAAGGTCTGCGGTATAACCAGCTTTAAAGACGCGCTTGCCGCTGTTGCCGCCGGTTGTGATGCGCTGGGGTTTGTCTTCTACCGTAAAAGCCCC
>JAQTNB010000044.1 GCA_028714055.1 Candidatus Omnitrophota bacterium | reverse complement strand
GGTATGCGTACGCATCGGGCCGGTCAAAGACCTTAAAAAGCTCATCCCGTATGCGTTCTCCCGAAACAGACAGGAGCTTTTCTTTTTTCGCTTTTATCAGCCGCAGGGCCTCCTTGTCTATCCTGAAACCGAAGAGCGCGGCCAGGCTGAAAGCACGCATGATCCTCAAAGGGTCCTCGTCAAAGGCTTGGGCCTGTGTCATGCGCACCAGGCGGCCTTTGAGGTCTTTGAGCCCTCCGTAAAGATCCAGGAGCGTTGCCCGGGAAAGGTCCCCTTTATGTTTAAGCAGGTCCCCCAGCTCGACGGCAAGCGTATTCACCGTGAAATCCCGGTGCAAAAGGTCTTCCTGAATACTTGCCCCTTTAAAATCCGTGAAATCCAGCGTGCAGGAAGAATCTCCAAGCCTGGTAACCAGGCGGCAGGCCCCGTGCTCTTCATCCAGGACGACAAAGCCGCACCTTAATACCCGGGCGGCCTTGCGCCCAAAAGCGATCGCGCCGCTTTTAAGGCAGAAATCAAAATCAGGCTGCTCCCGCACCCTTTTGAGGAAGGCGTCCCTCAGTATCCCCCCGACCAGATATAAAACTATGCCTTCCTGCTCGGCACAGGCGCGCACCGCCTTAAGTATCCGCAGGAAATCAGTGTTCAAACGTGGGGCCTTCATCGCTTTGGTCATAGACGGAAGACCTTCGCCGACAGGCGTTCAAGGTCAATGAGCGCCACGCTGGATTTTCCCGTGAGCCACCCGCTGCACTCTCCCGGGTTCACCAGGAGCAGGTTTCCCCGCTTTTCTATGCCGGCTTCATGGGTATGGCCGAAGATCAAGACGCCTGCCTTGATCGCGCGCCTGCCAAGGCTTGCTTTATCATGGACGAGCACGACCGTGCGCCCGGAAAGCGCAAGTTTGATCGGCCCCTCGCGGATCAGTCCGCCGGAAGCCTTGCTGAGGCCGTGCTTTTCGCCGTCATTATTGCCGAAGACCCCCTGCCAGGGGCAGCGCAGGGCCTTGAGCTTCGGTATTGTAAAAGGAGAGACAAAATCCCCGGCATGGAGCACAAACGCGACCTTCTTTTTATTGAAGAAACCGACTGCCTTTTCTATCAGGGGGAGGTTATCGTGGGTATCCGAGAGCGCGCCTATTACCATTTATGCTTATCGAAGGTTTCCGACTTTTTGATCACTTCTTCTTCCACAAAAATAGGCGAGCGGCCGCGGACGGCCAGGTCGATGCTGTCGGAAGGGCGCGCATCGATGACCTTGGTTGTTCCCGAAGTGGTCCTGATAAAAAGCTCGGCATGAAAGGTGTTCTCTTCGAGCTTGTTGATGACGATCTTCTCCACCTTCGCGTCGAGGTTCTCCAGGGCCGAGTAAAATAAATCGTGGGTCAGCGGCCGCGGCGGCACAAAGCCGCTGATCTTAAGCTTTATCGCGGACGCCTCGGCAAGGCCGATGACGATCGGAAGGAGGCGCTCCCCTCCCTTTTCTTTCAGCACGATCAGCTGGTCGTGCCTTTTTTCGTCGATTACGATCTTGTTCAATTCCATCTCGATCATCATAGCCTGCTGTATCCTCTCTTTGCCTATCTGCCGCGCGTTCCCGGCCTTGTTATGCGGCCGGCGGGCTTTCCCTGCTGGCCTTTTTCCTTGCCCAGGATATCCTTAAGCTCAAGCATAAATTGGCCCACGTCCTTGAACTGCCGGTACACCGAAGCAAAACGCACATACGCGACATCGTCGGCATCTTTGAGCCTTTCCATGACCATCTCGCCTATGCGGGAAGAGGGGATCTCGCGGTCGGATTTCTTCTGGACCGCCCGCTCGACCTGCGTGACGATATCCTCTATCTTCTCCATGCCGATCGGCCGCTTCTCGCAGGCCCTGACCACTCCGGAGAGTATTTTTTTGCGGTCAAAGGGCTCACGCCTTCCGTCCTTCTTGATCACCAGAAGCGAGATCTCTTCCACGTATTCGTAGGTCGTAAACCGTTTCCCGCACTTCAGGCATTCGCGCCTGCGGCGGATCGCGGACTCCTCCTGGGTAGCGCGGGAATCGACGACCCTGTCTTCCTTATGGCCGCAATGGGGGCAACGCATTTTTACGTGGAGTGCCTGGGTTTGACCGCCCGGACCTTGATCTTTGCCTTGCGCAGGAAATCCATCGCCATCGTATCCGGATAGCCGTCAGAGATAACAATCTCGCTGATGCCGGCATTGATCAGCATCTTGGCGCAGATGACGCATGGCTGGTTGGTGATATAGAGGGTGCTGTTCTTGGTGCTGGTGCCGTAGAGCGCGGCCTGGAGCAAAACGTTTTGCTCCGCGTGCAGCCCCCTGCAGAGTTCGTGGCGCTGGCCTGAGGGGATCTTCAACTTCTCCCGGAGGCAGCCGGTATCGCTGCAATGTTTAAGCCCCGACGGAGCGCCGTTGTAGCCGGTGGCAAGGATCTTTTTATCCTTGACCAGGACCGAGCCCACCCGGCGCCTGAGGCACGTTGCGCGCTTGGCGACCAGGTGCGCGACTTCCAGGAAATATTCATCCCATCCCGGCCGCGCGTGAGCAACAGTTTTTTTCTTCATTCTTTTAAGCCCTCTTCAGCTCGGGATACAGCGGGAATTCCCTGGCGAGTTTAAGCACCTTCGCGCGGATCTTGTTAAGCGTATCCGGAGAACCCGCGGCATCGACCGCGTCGTTGATGAATCCGGCGATCGCGCGCATCTGCGGTTCTTTCATGCCCCGTGAGGTAACGGCAGCCGTGCCCAGGCGTATGCCGCTGGTCGTGGCAGGGCCCTTGGTATCAAAAGGTATCAGGTTCTTGTTCACCGTAATGCTGGCCTGTTCAAGGATAAGGGAGGCCTCCTGGCCGCTGATCCCTTTGGCGGTCAGGTCCACAAGCATCAGGTGGTTATCGGTGCCTCCGGAAACGATGCGAAAACCCATTGAAGCCAGGCTTTGCGCGAGGACCGTAGCGTTCTTGACGATCTGGCGCTGATACCTGGCAAAGCCGGGGGTCATTGCCTCCCGGAATGCCACGGCTTTGGCGGCGATAATATGCATCAGCGGCCCTCCCTGGATCCCGGGAAAGACCTGGGTATCGAGCTTCCTGGCAAATCCTTTCCTGCAAAGCACGAACCCTCCCCGCGGCCCCTTTAACGTCTTATGCGTGGTTGAAGAAACAAACTCCGCATAGGGAACCGGAGAAGGATGGACCCCGGCAGCTACCAGCCCTGCGATATGCGCCATATCCACGAACAGGTATGCCCCGACGCTGTCGGCGATCTCGCGGAAACGCTTGAAATCTATGATGCGGGGGTATGCCGAAGCGCCGGCAAGGATCATGCGGGGTTTATACTCCAAAGCCAGCTCGCTGATCCGCGCGTAATCAAGCTGCTCCGTGTCGCGGTCCACGCCGTAGGTCACGATCTTATAGAACTTGCCGGAAAAATTGTGCGGGTGCCCGTGCGTCAGGTGCCCTCCGCAGGCAAGGTCCATGGCCAGCACCGTGTCGCCCGGCTCGATGGCGGTAAAATAAACCGCCATATTCGCCTGCGAACCGGAATGCGCCTGGACATTGGCGTGTTCCGCGCCGAAAAGTTTCTTTGCCCTCTCCACCGCCAGGGTCTCGATCTCATCCACGTTATCGCAGCCCCCGTACCAGCGGTGATGCGGATAACCTTCGGCATATTTGTTGGTCAAAACACTTCCTTGCGCTTCAAGCACCGCCAAAGACGCGAAGTTCTCGGAAGCGATAAGCTCAAGGTTGTCTTCCTGGCGCCCGATCTCCTGCTTGATCAGCTTATAGACCCGCGCGTCTGTTTTCTTGATATGGTTCATCATGGTCATCGGATCTGCTTTTCCAATTTGCGTATCAAGGACAGCCTGCGGCTGTGCCTGCCGGCCTGAAATTCGCTGTTGAGCCATATGCCGGCGATCCTGCGGGCGAGCTTCTCGTTCACGAAGAGAGACCCCAGGACCAATACGTTACTGTCGTTATGTTCGCGCGAAAGGCGCGCCGCTTTTGCGTTATAGCAAAGCGCCGCCCTTACCCCCCTGACCCTGTTTGCGACGATAGAATTGCCGATGCCGCTCTTGCAGATCAGTATCCCGCGGCCTGCCTTTGTGCGCGCGACTTGCCGCGCCAGCGCAAAGGCAAACACCGGGTAATCGCAGCGTTCGGCCGAATGCGCCCCCAGGTCCTTGACGTTATAACCCCTGCCGAGCAGGTAGGCCTTGAGTTTTTCTTTAAGCGCGAAGCCTCCGTGGTCGGCGGCGAGAAAGATCAATTTTCCTTTCATAATATCTCCGTTACTCTGTCAACTGCCTCCCTGATCGTCTCGTAGGTCTCCTGGTAAAATTCAAGCGGCCTGCCGATAGGGTCGGCTATGTCCATATCGTTGGTGCGGTTATTTATTTTAGCAAATTCCTTGAGCAAAAACACTCTCTTTTTCACCTCCGGGACCATCTGCAAGACCCGCTCTTCATGGACGCGCTCCATCACCAATATCAGGTCGGATTTTTTGAGCATCTCCGGCGTGACCCTTTGGGACTGATGATGGGAAACATCCACCCCTTCCTGCCGCATGATACGCTTGGTTTCCTCGGTTGCGCCGAATCCTGAAGAAAGCATCACCCCCGCGGATGAAACCTCCACATCCTTCCTGCCCGCGTCTTTGAGCTTCTTTTCAAGGATTCCTTTTGCCATGACCGAACGGCAGGAATTCCCCGTGCAGATAAAGATCACCTGTTTGGTCCGGGCAACACGCTCGATATCTTCCCTGCGTATAGCGCCTTCCCTGACAAAACGCAAGTCCCCCTCGCGCGCTAAATCCACCACGGATGATTCCAATCCCAGCTTAGCCTTCCCGCTGTCAACAGCCAGGTCCACGGCGCTGCCCACGCCCGCAAGCGCCTGGGCGCAGGCAACCGGCGCAGGCGCTCCGGAGACATTCGCCGAGGGGCATACAACCGGCACTCCGGCCATCGAGATGATCCTCAGGGCGACTTCATGGTCAGGCATACGCATGCCTATGGTGCCGCCCTCTTTGGAGGGCAAAATAACGGTAAGCGGCCCCGGCCAAAAACGATCGATCAGTTTATAGGCAGCTACCGGTATGTCCCTGGCAAATTCCTCCACCTCTTCTTTGCGGCTTATATGCAGGGAAAAAGGCTTATCAGGCGGCCTCATCTTTATCGCGGAGAGCCTCTTGACCGCCCCGGGATCCCGCATATTGGCGGCGATCCCGTACACCGTCTCGGTAGGGATTATCACTAATCCTCCCCGGGCGATGAGGTCTGCCGCGCGCTTCAGGAGGGGTTCCGACGGATGCAAAGGGTCGATTGTAACGGCCTCTGCTGCCTTCATACCTTGAGCCTTATCTTCCTGATTTTAGCCGCGTTGCTCTTTCTAAAAACCGCTATCCGGGAACGCAACCTGACGTCGCTTGCCCCGAGGATGGAAAGCGCGCAGAGTGCCGCGTTCTTAGCGCCTGCCTTTCCTATGCCCATCGTTGCAACCGGGATGCCGGGCGGCATCTGCACGGTAGATAAAAGCGAATCCAGGCCTTTGAGGCTTTTGGTTTCAATAGGGATACCGATCACCGGAAGGCAGGTATGAGCGGCAACTACCCCAGCCAAGGCCGCTGCTCCGCCTGCCGCGGCAATAAAGACCTTCGCGCCGGAGTTTTCTGCCGAGCGGATATAAGCAATAAGGTCTTTGGGCGTGCGATGAGCCGACAAAACCCTCGCCTCAAAAGGCTCCTTGAATTCCTTAAGCACTTTGATCGCCTCATCGACGGTTTCCAGATCCGACTGGCTTCCCATGATTATGCGTATCCTGCTGCCCATAAGCGCACCTCGTTTCGGTTAATGCTTCATATCGCTTTTGCTGCAATATCCTTCCGGTAGTGCATCCCTTCAAAATCTATCTTTTCAACCGCGCGATACGTCTTATCTATCGTGTCGGGGATGCCGTTTCCCAGCCCGCAAACCGCCAGGACCCTGCCGCCGGCAGTCAGGCAGGCGGATGCTTTTTTAGTGGTGCCGGCATGAAAAACAACGATATCCTTCAATGCGCCTGCCTCATCCAGCCCGGATATCTCTTTGCCCGTTTCATAGGGGCCGGGGTAACCTCCCGAGGCAAGCACAACGCAGACGCACGAACGGTTTTCCCAGCTTAAACCCCCGCCCTTTGCGATCCGGTCGAGCCTTCCTTCTGTTGCGGCAAGCATCACTTCCAGCAGGTCTGATTTTAAACGCGGGATGATCGCCTCGGTCTCCGGGTCGCCAAAACGCACGTTGAATTCCAGGACTTTGGGGCCGCCGGAAGTAAGCATGACGCCCGCGTATAAAACACCCGTATAAGAGATGCCTTCCCTGGCAAGGCCGTCTATGGTCTTATGGATGACCTTGCTCATGATCTCGCTAAAAATACTTTCCGTTACTACGGGAGCGGGAGAATAGGCGCCCATCCCTCCGGTATTAGGGCCGGCGTCATTGTCAAAGATACGTTTGTGGTCCTGGCTTGAAGCCAAAGGCAGGACCGCCTTTGAATCGGTGATCACCAGTATCGAGGCCTCCTGCCCCTGAAGGCACTCTTCGATGATCACCTTATTGCCGGCATCGCCAAAGGCCTTCTCCTCCATAATGAGCTTGACTGCCTGTTTGGCTTCTTCGGCTGTCTGAGCTACGATAACGCCTTTGCCCGCGGCTAAGCCGTCTGCCTTGACTACACAGGGGGCGCCCCTTTCCTCTATATATGCGTATGCGGCCCGGGGAGCATCAAAAACCTTAAAATCCGCTGTCGGGATATTATACTTACGCATCAGCTCTTTGGCGAAAACCTTGCTTGCCTCAAGCTGGGCGGCTTTCCTGGTAGGGCCGAAGACCTTCAATTGGCGGTTATGGAATTCATCAACAATGCCCTTGGAAAGGGGAAGCTCGGGGCCGATGACCGTAAGGTCGATTTTTTCTTTGCGGGCAAAATCAAGAAGGCGCGCGGTATCCTCCGCCTTTACCGGAATACACTCTGCGAGTGCCGAGATCCCGGCATTGCCGGGAGCGCAAAAGACCTTATCCACCAGGCTTGATCGCGCGATCTTCCAGACAAGCGCGTGCTCTCTTCCTCCGCTTCCGACTACCAATACCTTCATGAAGCAGGCTCCGAGTTTTCCAGTTTTGCGCCATCCCAGGGGCAAAAACTATAGGCGCCGCTCACCTTTGCCCCGCATACCGGGCAAGACTTGGGAGGCAATACGGATGATAACGGGAGCTTCCAGGTGAATTCCCTCTCCCCCAAAAATACGCTCAACTGCCCCTGTTTTTTGGCATTGGATATCTCTTGCCCTCCGTTATCCCGCGCGGGAAAGAGGAAAAAATACATATTCTGGCCCATCGGCCCCAGGACGCTTGATAATACCGGTTTCATCGCCGCAAGAAAACTTTTTGCTTCAACGCTGACGTCTGCTTCGGCAAGAGGAGAATAGTCCAGGCCCTTGGAGTCCCTGAGCTTTACGTGCCTTCTTACCTCTTCCTCGGGGCGATAGGTGACCGCTCCATACTGGCCCATGGTCCCGTCAACGACCGCGATAAGCGTATAGGGCTTAAAGACGCTGACCACCCGCTCTGCCTGCTGCGGCCCTACCGAAGGATTCTGCGCGAAGCTGTACTCCCAATATTCAAGCGGTATCCACCAAACAAAGCTCATCTCGCCGCTCTTATCGGATTTCTTTTGCGTCTCCTGGATAAGGGCGTTAAAATCTCCCCGGCTTGGCGCAGCCTGCGGCTCGGCCTGGGCAAAAGCGTTCCCTGCAATAAGCACAAGTGAGAAAAACACTACCCCGGCGGCAAGACAGGCGTTTTTAGGTCTACGCATACGCATTACCCTCCTATATGATCTCCACGCGCTTGTGCCCTTTGACGATCTCTCCGATGACCCAACTTCTCAACTTCTGCGCTCCCAACCGTGCCATGATCGCCTTGACCGCGGCGCGCTCAACTACCAGGGCCATGCCTACACCCATATTGAGGGTATGGTACATCTGCGCCTCACGCACTCTGCCCTTGGACTGGATAAACCAAAAGAGCGAAGGGACCTTCCAGGAAGCCTTATAAATCACGGCGTCGGTATTACCGGGAAGGATGCGCGCGACC
>JAQTNB010000043.1 GCA_028714055.1 Candidatus Omnitrophota bacterium | reverse complement strand
GCACAGCCCTCCGCTGCTGGAGACGCTGGCGTTTGACCCGATCCTCGGAAAATGCAAGCTCATTGCCGAGGCATGGGATGCCGGCGGGCTTTACCAGGTGGGGTCGTTTCCCGCCTGGGGGCGCTGGGCGGAATGGAACGGCAAGTTCCGGGATGATATACGGAAATTCGTCAAGGGAGAGCTCGGGACCATCGGGGTCATCTCTCAGCGCGTGCAGGGGTCTCCCGACCTTTATAGCTGGCAGCAGAGAGGGGCCTGCGCTTCGGTCAACTTTATCACCGCCCATGACGGGTTTACCCTCAAAGACCTTGTTTCCTACAACTGGAAGCACAATGAGGCAAACGGCGAAGGCGGCTCTGACGGGTGCAATGACAACTACAGCTGGAACTGCGGGTTTGAGGGGGAGACCAATGACCCCCAGGTCAACAAGCTGCGCATGAAGCAGATGAAAAACCTGGTTTCCATCCTTTTGGTCAGCCAGGGCACGCCGATGATCCTCGCGGGCGATGAGATCGGCAACACCCAGTGGGGGAATAATAACGCCTATTGCCAGGACAATGAGATATCCTGGATCGACTGGGGCCTGATGGAGGCCAATAAAGAGCTGTTGAATTTTTTCAAAAAGATGATCGCCTTCCGCCGCGCCCATCCGGTCCTGCGTAACCGCACGCATTTTCAAAACCGCGATTACATGGGCTCAGGCTACGCGGATATCTCCTGGCATGGGACAAAGGCCTGGTATGCGGATTGGTCTTCCAACTGCCTGACGCTTGCGTTCATGCTTTGCGGCAAGCACGCCAAAGAAGGCAGGGCCAAGGACAACAACATTTTCGTGGCGATGAATATGCATTGGGAGATGCACGGGTTTGAGCTTCCGAAGCTTCCCGCGGGGACGAATTGGCATGTCTTTGCCAATACCGACGCGCTGCCTCCGCACGATATCTGGGAGCCGAATAAGGAAGTCAGGCTCGATAACCAGCATGAATTCCTGGTAGGCGCCAGGTCTGTTGTGGTATTGGTAGGGAAATAATCACTGAAAGGAGTATCCCGATGGAATCAAAATTCACGGTTGCCTGTAAGGACGGGGTCGCGTCGATCGAATTGTGCGGCAGGATGGATGCCTCCAATTCCCCGGCACTGCAGGAAGAACTCAAGAAATTGAGCGCGCAAAAAGTATCGCATCTGGTATTCTATGCCAAGGACCTTGAGTATATCTCAAGCGCGGGGCTGCGCGTGATCATCTTTGCCAAGCAGAAGATCGGCGTTGATTCCCAGGTGTACCTTATCGCGGCGCAGGAGGCGGTCCTGGGCGTCATCAAGATGAGCGGCCTGGATAATTTCGTGCATATACAGGATTCCTTTACCGCCTGATCCGCATGTCCCGGATAACCGTCGCGGCAAAAATAGACAGTCTGCCTTTGCTTCTTGCGTTCGTCAAGAAGGAGGCCGCAGGGGCGGGGTTTGACGAGAAAACCTCAAACCAGGTGCAGCTTGCCTTTGAGGAAGCGGTCGTCAACGTGATCAACTATGCGTATCCCGCCGCGGAAGGCAGCATAGATGTCGAGGCATCGGAGGGAGCAGAGGGCCTGACTATAGTGATCAGCGACACCGGCATCCCCTTTGACCCGCTTTCGATGCCGGAGCCGAACATCAACGCCCCGCTTGAAGAGCGCAGGATCGGAGGGCTGGGTGTTTATATGTTCCGCAGGATCATGGATAAAGTCGCCTATAAGAGAGAGGGCGGCCGCAACATCCTTACGCTTATTAAGAATAAATAATGGCCATTGAACGCCTTTATGCGCATTTTTCTTCCTAAAATCAAAAGTTTCCGCCTCAGGGTCACGCTTTTTCTCGTCGCTGCGATGCTGTTGTCCGCGTT
Organism: Candidatus Omnitrophota bacterium; assembly: GCA_028714055.1. Lineage (GTDB taxonomy): Bacteria > Omnitrophota > Gorgyraeia > Gygaellales > Profunditerraquicolaceae > JAQTNB01. The sequence continues at coordinate 6,360 of JAQTNB010000043.1, read as the reverse complement.
CCTGGGCGATTTTCTGATCTACGATTTCGCGAAAGAAACGCAATTTAAACAACTGCAGGAAAGGCTCAAGCAGCTTGCCAGGACCGCGGCGTTGATGGTCGATCCGGCTAAGCTTGAAGCGATCCCCCTCGATCCCCAGGGAATGGCGACGCCGGAATTTCAGGAGACGGCGCGTATCCTGGCCGCGGTCAAGAATGCCAACCCCGCCATCAAATATATTTACGTGATGAAAAAGACCTCCGATGATTACCTTTGGCAGTTTTGGGTCGATCCCAATGCCACTGCCGAAGATTCCGCTCCCGGTAACCGTTATAACATCGAGCCTTTTCCCTGGATGCGCAAAGCCTTCAGCCAGCCGATAGCCGACCCGCGCCTTAAAAAGGACAGCTGGGGGGTATTTCTTTCCGCCTACGCCCCGATCCGCAAAGCCGACGGGACTGCCGAGGCGGTCCTTGGCGTGGATATGAGCGCAGACGATGTGCATGCCATTCAGAGAGAGGTGAGCAGGAGGGCGTTCCTCGTCCTGCTGATAGGTATCGTATTTTCTTTGGTTGCGGCAAGCCTTATCTCCCGGAAGGTGACTGAACGCATCAAGGAGCTCAGCGCCGGGACCCGGCAGATCGCCAACGGTAACCTGCGCTACCGTATCCAGGTAGCCGGTTCCGATGAGATCAGTTCCCTTGCCGACTCATTTAATGAGATGGCCAAAGACCTCAGTAATCACATCGAGCAACTGAAGCGCACGACCGCGGCAAAGGAGCGCATTGAAAGCGAGCTTAAGATCGCCCACGAGATCCAGGCGAGCATCCTTCCCCGGGTGTTTCCGCCCTTCCCCGACCGCTGGGAATTCGAGGTCTTCGCCTCTATGGACCCGGCAAAAGAAGTGGGAGGGGATTTTTACGACTTTTTCCTGATCGATAAAGACAAGCTTTGTTTTGTGATCGGGGATGTTTCGGATAAGGGTGTTCCGGCCGCGCTTTTTATGATGATCAGCAGGACCCTGTTGAAGAACCAGGCGATGCTGGGCCTGAGCCCCGTTGAAGTGCTTTCCAGGGTCAACGAGATAATCGTGCCGGACAATAACGCCAGCATGTTCGTGACGGTATTGTGCATGGTCCTTGACATTAAGAGCGGCGAGGTCCAGTGTGCCAATGCCGGGCATAACCCGCCGCTTTTGGGCACGGCAGGGGAAGGCTTTCAATACCTGCAGATGCCCAAAGGTTTCGTAGTCGGCGCGATGCCCTCGATAAAATTCGAGCCCCGTTCTTTTAGCCTGAAGCCGGGAGAAACGCTGTTTCTTTATACCGACGGGGTCACCGAGGCCGCGGATACCTCCAACAGGATGTTCGGAGAGGGCAGGCTTAAGAACTGCCTTGACAGCCTTAAGGACGAAGGCCTTCCGCAGATGATCAACGGCGTCAGGAGCGGGATAGACATCTTTACCGCGGGCGCCTCCCGTTCCGACGATATAACGATGCTTGCCTTGCGCTATCATGGATACCGATAATAAGAACGCCAAAACAGATCCCCCGGCACAGCAGGCGTACAGCTGGCCCCTTGCTTATATGAAGAAGGAGACATATAAGGAGGGGGACGTCCTCTTTAAGAAAGGGGACAAGGCGGATAAGATGTTTTACATCGCCAAAGGTGTGATCATGCTGCCCGAGATCAAGAAGAGCATCAACGCGGGGCAGGTGATCGGGGAGATGGGGATATTCTCGCCCTATAACGAACGGACCGCTTCTGCCGTATGCCAGGAGGATGTGGAAGTATATACCATGGGCAGGGACGAGGTGATCAAGTTTTTCGGCCAGGACCCGAACCTTGCCATCACGCTTATCCAGACGAGCTTCAAGCGTTTTATCGAGAACCTCAGGCGCGAAACCGAAGCCAAGGAGCGCATTGAAAGCGAGCTGAGGATCGCCCGCGACATCCAGGCAAGCATGCTCCCGCGCACCTTCCCGCCTTTCCCGGACCGCTCGGAGTTTGAGATCTTTGCCCTGATGGAACCGGCAAAAGAAGTGGGAGGGGATTTCTACGATTTCTTTTTTGTGGATAAAAACAAGCTCTGCTTTCTCATCGGGGACGTTTCCGGCAAAGGCGTGCCGGCGGCGCTTTTCATGTCTATCAGCAAGACCCTGCTGAAGAACGAGGCATTGCGGGGCTTATCGGTAAAAGACGTGGTTGACCGGGTGAACAATATCCTTTGTCCCGATAACCAGCTGTGCATGTTTGTGACGGTCTTCTGCATTATCCTGGACCTTACCACCGGTGAAATGGAGTTTTCTAACGGCGGGCATAACCCGCCGCTTATCTGCGGGAACGGCAGGTGTTTTGAGTTCGTCAATGTCCCCAAGGGTTGCGTTCTGGGAGCGATCGAAAACAGCAAATCGGGGAGCGGCAAGCTCACCCTGAGGCCCGGCGATGTGATCTTTCTTTATACCGACGGCGTTACCGAAGCGATGAACCCAAAAAACGAGCTTTTTTCTGACGGGCGCCTGAAAGACTCGCTGGCAAAGCTGACGGAAAAAAGCGTCACGGAGATCGCCCAGGTCATGCGCGAGGAGCTGCGTGTTTACGCGCAGGATGCGCCGCAGTCGGATGATATTACGATGCTGGTTTTGAAATATTATGGTAAGAAAGGATAAATTCCAACAGCCTGCCTTCGGCAGGCTAGCCAAGCACCAGATGAGGATAAGCACCAAATCCCAAATTCCAAATCCCAATAAATTTCAAATATCAAATTTCAAACATATGTTTTGAATTTGGTATTTGTAATTTGGAATTATTTGGAATTTGGCTCGCCTGCCGCAGGCAGGCAGTGGAATTTGGAATTTAACGTGCGGGGAGGAATAATGATGGCAGGGAAAAATAAGATCGGCATTTTAATGGAGGGTGATTACTACGAACCCGAGATCTTCTACTACCAGCGCAGGTTTGCCGAAGAAGGGCTTGAGGTGCATTTCCTGACCCGCCTTTGGGGGCAGCCGGCGCTCACCTTCAAAGGCCATGAATACCAGATACCCTTTGAATGCCGCGAGTCTTTTGAGGGGATGGACGAGGCAACGCTGAAAAGCTATGCCGCTATTATCGTGCCTGCGGGGATAGTCGCCGACCGCTTACGCTATACCGAAGATATCAAAAAACTGCCTCCGGCGGTTGAATTCCTGAAAAAAGCCTTTGCGCAGAAAGATATCATCAAGGGCATTATCTGCCACGGCCTCTGGCTCTGTGCTCCTGCCCCGGAATTGGTCCGCGGCAGAAAACTGGTGGTGCACAACAACCTGCTCGGAGATGCCAGGAACATGGGCGCGGTGTACGTGGATGAGGATGTGGTGGTTGACGCGGACCTTGTCACTGCGCGCACCGGCGGCCATTGCAATGTCTTTGCCAGAAAGATCATCGAATTGATACGCCAGCGTTAATTGCAGCAAAAGGAGGTGACATGTTCATTTATCGTGGTAAACTGGAAAAGCACGATATGGGAGGAGGGGTGATACGCCAGTATTTAGGCGAATGCACCAAGATGAACGCCCAGCACTGGGATATGGCAGACGGAAGCATCGTCAAGCTCCATACGCATCCCCAGGAGCAGTTCGGCTACGTGATCAGCGGCGGCTTTAAGATGACCATCGGAAAGGAGACAAAGAACCTGGGGCCGGGTGACGCCTATTTTATTCCGCCTGATGTGCCGCATGAGTTTATCGCAGTCGGCCAGACAGAGGCGATTGACATATTCAGCCCGATAAAAACAGATTTCCCGTGGATGAAACCCTAAAAAAGGAGGAGAAAAAATGGGAAAGAAGAAAGTACTGATCTGTGCCACCAACTACGGCACGTGGGGAGAAGAGCTTCAGGCTCCCTGGGATATCATCAAGAAGGCAGGCCATGAGCTTACCCTGGCGACACCGCTTGGGAAAAAGCCCCTGCCTTTGGCAGTGAGCTGTAATCCTGATTTCTTGGATCCGGTGATCAACGCTAAGACCAACCCGCCTGATGTCTGCAAGCGCATCAAGGAATTGACTGACGGCAACGAGTGGACCAAAGCGATAAAGTTCTCCGAAGCCAAGATGAAGGATTATGACGCGATCGTCCTGACCGGCGGGCTTGGCGCCATGATCGATATGGCGAACAACTGGAACCTGCATAAGCTCTGCCTCGATGCCATCCGTTCAAACAAGCTGGTAGGCGCATTGTGCTATTCGGTCTCAACGCTTGTCTTCCTGCGCGATCCGCAGCAGGATTTCAAGAGTGTCTTGTACGGCAAGAGGGTCGCAGCGCATCCCGCTTCCTGGGATTTTTACGGCCCGGAATGGGATTTCACCTATGACCTTTACGGTGTAACCCCCGATAATAAAGGGACCGACGTGCACACGCCCGGGTTCTTATGGCCATTAGAGCACCTGGTCCGCGATGCGGTAGGCCCGAACGGAGTCTGCGTTGCCAATTACAAGGCAAACCGCGTGAATCCGGAAGTCGTCTTTGACTGGCCGTTTGTTACCGGAACTTCCGTTGAATCTTCCATCGCCTACGGCGAGAAGATCGTGGAAGTCCTGGCAACGCTCTAAGGTTCCAAGCGCTGTTGTGTTTGTCAGATTCCTGCCTGCCGGCGCCGCCGGCAGGCAGGAATCTGCATCAATACAGGAGGTGGAAGAATGCCCGCAATCATCGTCCATTCATTAGAGCTTACCGACGAGCAAAAAGAGATACTCGCCGACAAATACATAACTATTTTTTCCGAGATCTCCAAAGTTCCGAAAGACCGGATCTATCTTTTTTTTGACGGCTATACGCTTGATAACGCGGCCTGCGACGGGATACTTTTCTCCAAACGCCCGCCCAAATTAGCCGTGGGCAAGTTCAGCCAGCAAAAACCCGCGCCCTAAGCCGCGCGTAAGGGATATTACAACAGGGAGGAGTCAATTATGGATGTCAATGAAGCGATCGTCAAAGCGCTTGAGTCGGTGGGCGTGGACCATGTATTCGGCGGCTCAGGCCAGGTAAACGGCAGCATGCTCCTGGCGTTGAAGCGCTCGGAAAAGATCAAGACCGTGATCATCCGCAACGAGCAGGGTGCCTCTTTTATGGCCTGCGGGTATTCCATGTTTTCCGATAAGCTGGGCGTGTGTTTCGCGACCGGCGGCCCGGGAGAATTCAACCTCTTCTCAGGCCTGGCGGTGGCGCTTTCGGATTCGCTTCCGGTCCTGGCGATCTCCGGTTATACCTCCAAGCCCGACAGGGGCAAGGGCGCGTTGAACGAATCCACGGGGCAGAGCAGGACACCTGATTCCCCCAAGATGTTCAATGCCACGACCAAAAAATCCTTCATTATTGAGAACGCGTCGCAGACCTGCGATATCCTTGAAGAGGCGATCAACCTGGCGTATCAGGGAAGGCCCGGGCCGGTGCATATCCATGTGCCCAAGAATATCACCATTGCCAAGGTCGAAAACTTCCGCGATATCAAGCTCAAAATCAAGCCTGTGCTTCCAAGTTCCGGCCAGATCGAACAGGCCGTAGATGCCATCGCCAAGGCGGTCGAAAAAAACGAGCAGATCATGGCGATCGTCGGCTACGGCGTCATCAGGTCTCACGCGGAAAAAGAGATACTGGAGCTCCTGGAGAAATTCCAAATACCCTTTACCGCCACCATGGATGCCAAAGGCATAATCCCGGAAGACCATCCGTTATGTTTGGGTGTTTACGGGACTTCGGGAGACCCGGGCGCAAACAAATATTTTGACGGCTGCACGGTAGTCTTGGCGATCGGGAATTCTTTTGCCCAGAACGCTACCTTTGCCTTTAAGCAGGACCTTTTCAAGAGCAAGACCCTGATCCACGTCAATATCGACCCGCATGAGATCAACAAGGTCTATCGCGCGGACGTTCCGTTGTTAAGCGACGCAAAGCCCGCGATTATTGCCCTCACTCAGGGGTTAAGCAAAAAGATCAAATCCGTTGAGCCGAAAAAAATCAAGAAAGAGAAATGGTTCGACCTGCCGATTGAGTATAGCGGCAAAAAGATCCATCCCGCGGCGCTGGTTAAGGCGATCTCAAGAAACCTGCCTGCCGATGCGGTTGTCATGGGGGACGCGGGGTCCCATATGCTTTGGCTTAACTGTTACCTGAACCTTACCAAGCACCAGGTGTATCAGAACCCGGGGAGCTTCGGCCCTATGGCAAGCCATGTCAACGGCTCGATAGGTGTCAAGGCGGCAAGCCCCGAGAGGGTAGTGGTCTGCGGCTGCGGCGACGGAGCCTACCAGATGGCAGGGTTTGAGCTGATGACTGCCATACAATACAATATCCCGGTCATCTGGGTGATCTTCAATAACGGGGAATTCAACGTGATCAAGAAGT
>JAQTNB010000042.1 GCA_028714055.1 Candidatus Omnitrophota bacterium | reverse complement strand
AAAAAGAGGCAACTATTTTGTCGTCAAGCCCAAGGTGAGCGGTTTTTCGTATTTCGCCTTCCGGGAGAAACTGAAAGGAAAGATCGACCTTTTTATCAGTCTTTTTAATAAGGATTCCGGCAAGGTCCTGGAGGCGGTGCGGACCTTTAAGCCGCAGGTGCATTTCCTGATCGTCGAAGGCAAGGATAAGGATAGCGGGATGTTCAGCGCCGCGCACGGCAGGCCGGAAGTCGAGGAATGCCTTCGCGCGGTGTGCGTGCAAAAATATTACCCCGAGGCTTTTTACGATTACCTGGTTTGCCGGACCGGGAACACGGACAGTTCCTGGTGGGAAGACTGCCTCGGCTCCTCACAGCTTCAGCCGGTGCGCGCGTGCGCAAAAGGCGAAGAGGCGCGCACGCTCCTGCGGGAAAACATCAGCCTGGGCAGGGAGCTTGAGGTCATGTTCGGGCCGACATTCCTGATAGAAAACCAGGAAATATTCGGTACCCAGGGGGTGCCGACGAAAGAAGAGTTAAGTAAAGTCCTGAGAAGATAGGCCGAAAGGATCGATCCTATGTCAAAACCAAAAATCTACCTTATCGACGTTACCAACCGCGACGGCGTTCAGACGTCGCGCATCTGCCTTTCCAAGCTTGAAAAGACGATGATCAACATCTATCTGAACGAATTCGGGGTCTTCCAGTCTGAGTTCGGGTTTCCTTTTACGCGGCACGAGACAAACTATCTGAACGCGAACCTTGAGCTTGCCGCCAAGGGAGCGCTTTCTCCCATGCGCCTCGGCGGCTGGATGCGCGCCACCCAGGACGATGTCAAACTTTCCTTTAAGCTTACTCCGGCGCTCAAGCACGTCAACCTTTCGATCTCCACCTCCGACCAGATGATCACTCACAAATTCAAAGGCAAGCTTGATCATGCCTCGATCATCAAAGAGATGGCCGATGCGGTAGCGGCGGCACGAAAACACGGGGCCGAGTCCGTCGGGGTCAACGCGGAAGACGCCTCGCGCACGCGCATGGAATACCTGATCGAATTCGCCAAGGCCGCGAAGGACGCCGGCGCGGACCGCCTGCGTTATTGCGACACCCTCGGGTGCGATACGCCGTTCAGCATTTACGAGCGCATCAGGTCCCTTGCCGAGAGCGCGGGTATGCCGGTAGAGGTTCATTGTCATAACGACCTGGGGCTGGTAGTGGCAAATTCCATCGCGGGCGCCAAGGGAGCGGTGGACGCGGGGTTCGACGCCTATATCAACACCTGCGTCAACGGGATGGGGGAACGCGCGGGAAACGCAGACCTTGTGTCCGTCGTTCTGGCGATCAAATACGGCAGCGGCATGCAGGGGTATGCGCTTGATGAGCGCATCGACCTGAAGGCATCCTGGAAGATATGCAAGTATGCCTCCTATGCCTTTGGGGTCCCTATCCCGATCAACCAGCCGGGTGTCGGGTCAAACGCCTTTGCCCATGAATCGGGCATCCATGCCGACGGCGCGCTGAAAGACAGGCGCAATTACGAGTTGTACGATTACGAGGAGCTCGGCCGCGGGGAGCCGGAGATCATCGAGACCGGCCGCAAGATCACCGCCGGAGAGTATTCCGGCATCAAGGGTTTCAGGAACGTGTATGACAAGCTTGAGGTCCCGTTTCAGGACGACAAAGAAGCGACCCAGATACTGGAACTGGTCAGGTATGCCAACGTCCATAACCAGAAACCCCTGGTCGATGAAGAGCTGAAGTTTATCGCCGCGCATCCGGAGATCGCGCGTAAAATATTCACCATGGAGCCGTAAAACACGGACGCTTATGAATATCGTGATCGTAGGGACACAATGGGGAGACGAAGGCAAGGGTAAGGTGATCGACATCCTGTCCGAGAAGGTCGATGTCGTGGTGCGCTACCAGGGAGGCAATAACGCCGGACACACCGTGGTGGTCGACGGCGCCGAATACATTTTTCATTTGATCCCCTCCGGCATCCTGCACAAAGGCAAGGTCTGCTGTATCGGCAACGGCGTGGTCGTCGATCCCGAGGTTCTCTTACAGGAGATCGCGGGGCTCGAGCGTGCCGGGATCAGGCCCGCCCGCCGCCTTAAGATATCGGACCTTGCGCACCTGATCCTGCCGTATCATAGGATACTTGACCAGCTGCGCGAGATGAAGCGGACGCATAAGATCGGCACGACAAACCGCGGGATAGGCCCCTGCTATGCCGATAAGATCAACCGCTGCGGGATCAGGATGGTGGACCTTCTGAATTCCCGCGTCTTTGCCGATAAACTTAAGGACAACCTCCGGGAGAAGAACGAAATCTTTAGGAAGGTATACGGCCATCCGGGTTTTGATTTTAACAAGATCTACCGCCAATACATGGGGTATGCCGCAAAGCTTTCAGGCTACGTCTGTAATACCGCGCTTCTGCTCGATGAGGCGGTAAACCGCGGGAAGGACATACTTTTTGAAGGCGCGCAAGGGACGTTTCTGGACATTGATTTCGGCACTTATCCTTTTGTCACTTCCTCGTCAACGGTATCGGGAGGGGCTGCCGTCGGCACCGGCGTCTCGCCCGACAAGATCGATAAGGTGATCGGCGTTGCCAAGGCATACACCACCCGCGTCGGAGAAGGGCCTTTTCCCACGGAATTCCCGGCGCGCTTCGGTACGTTCATGCGGGATAAGGGCTCGGAGTTCGGCGCCACCACCGGCCGGCCGCGCAGGTGCGGGTGGTTTGACAGCGTCATGGTCAGGGAAGCGGTGATGATCAACGGCATAACGGACCTGGCGGTCATGAAACTTGACATCCTGGACGGGCTTAAATCCATCAAGATCTGCGTTGCCTATAAATATAAAGGAAAGGTCTTCAGGGAATTCCCTCATGACGCATCCGTGATCAACGGCGCGGTCCCCGTATATAAGGAAGTCCCCGGCTGGCGGGGGGCGGTGGCAGGGGTGGCTAAGTTCAACGGGCTTCCCGCAAACGCGCGCTCATACATCTCCCGGCTGCAGGACCTTTTAGGCACCAAAATGTCCATTATCTCCGTGGGTTGCGCCAGAAAAGACACGATTTTCCTGTAAAACGGGGGCCTTTGCCTTGCGCAAAACCTCTTGACTAAATCCGTTGATTATGTTATAGTTAGGTTCCAAAAAAAAGGGGGAGGTATGAAGAATAATTTCGCGTTGCTTAAAATAATTGCGGTTGTCATCGTAGCGGTTGCCTTGTCGGGATGTACGATCATCTTCCAGAAGGGAAGGCGCTCCGACATTCAAAAGATAGAAGACCTTTCGCGCCAGGTTGACGAGCTCAGCGAAGCAAAACGCATGCTTGAGGAAAGCCTGAGGCAGGAGATAAGCGACAAGCAGGTAAAGCTCCAGATGATGGAGAAAGGCCTGGTGATCACGGTCGTTGGGGACATCCTTTTTGACTCGGGAAAGACCAAGATCAGGACCGAGGCATACGGCATACTGGATAAGATCGCCGGGGTGCTTTCGGGAGGCGCCTCAAGGTTTAATATCGGTATCGAAGGGCACACGGATAACGAGCCCATCAAATATTCGGGATGGAAGTCCAACTGGGAACTTTCCAGCGCCCGCGCCTTAAGCGTCCTGCATTACCTTGTGGACGACAGGGGCATCTCTCCGGCCAGGGTCTCCGCCATCGGTTACGGCGAATTCCAGCCGGTCTCCGCCAACGATTCCAAAGAAGGCAGGCAGCTTAACCGCAGGGTCGAGATCGTGCTTATGCCGCTGCTGAAGAAAAACCCCGGGCCGTCGGAACCGCAGGTTTCCCAGGGAAAATACAAATAAACCGTTTTCTTTTTACAGGATCGCACCAGACGCCATGGAAGAGAATATCATCAAAAACAGGATCATCATCGCCCTCGGTATCGTCATACTGATGCTTCTGATCAGTAACGTAAGCTCATGCGGCAGCGCCTACCGCAGCAAGGCGGCGCGCGACAAGGAAATGGCCACGCGCATGGACCTGGAAGAAAAAATGTCCGCCTTTACCCAGCAGAAATCAGCGGCCGACGATAAAGCTGCGCAGCTGAACAAGACGCTTGAAGACGAAAAAGCGGCGCACCAGGCGACCAGGAACGCCCTGACCCAGGAAAAGCTCGTCAACCAGAGCCTGAAGGAAGAACTGGAAAAGATCATCAAACTTAAGGAAGCCCTTGAGGAAGATCTGAAGGAGGCATTGGTTGCCTCAAAGACAACCAGGCCCAAGCAATAAATGATTTAATTGAGGGAGGGGAGGAGTAACTTTTCTTGTAACAAAAAAAGGGATGCTCAGGAGTCCCTTTTTTTATTTTAGGAGGTGGGTTATGGCGTTGTTACGAAGGGTCAAAGACAAGATCAAAAAGATCGTCGCGCGGGGCACGCGTAAGCACAAGACTCCCGCTTCCGCCGCAGGAAAGGCGCGCGTTGCAAAGGCCGCCCGGCCCGGGCATGCGCAAGAGGCGAAGAAGGAGACCATCGGTATCCGCGAAACAGTGATCGAGAAGACGAAATTCTCGCATCCCGAGGCTGAGCGGTCGCGCCGGATCATGGTTGAAGAACTGCCCGGGTCTTACGGGAAGGACAGGATCGTCCTGCAGGTGCGCGACCCCTGGTGGCTGCATTCTTACTGGGAGATCACGGCAGGGACCCTTGAGGGCATTAAGGGAAGGCTGGGAGACCGGTTCTGGGGCGCAAAGAAGATCGTCAGGGTATATGACGTCAGCAATATTAACTTTGACGGGAATAACGCGCACCGTTTTTTTGATGTCGATGTCGGTGACGCGACGAACTGGTATATCGATGCCGGCGGCCCGGGAAGGTCATGGTGCGCGGATATCGGGCTGCTCCTGGGCAACGGTGAATTCATTACCATCGCCCGCTCTAATACCGTATCCACCCCGCTTGACGGCCCCTCCTGGATCACCGACGAGGAATGGATGATACCCGAAGAGATGTTTGCCCGGCTCTACGGTATGGGTTTCGGCTTCGGCCGCAGTTCGCCGGTAGGCAAGGCCTGGCAGGAGAGGATGAAGCGGGAGCTTTTTTCCGGGGTGCTGGCTTCTCCCGGGATCACTTCCGTCTCAAGCCCGGCCAAGGCGCTGCCTCGCGCGCGGAAATTCTGGCTGGTAGTCAATACCGAGCTCATCGTTTACGGGGCCACGGAACCGGATGCGAAAGTCACCGTGCAGGGAAAAGAGATCACCTTGCGCCCGGACGGGACCTTTAGCCTCCGTTTTGCTTTGCCGGACGGCAAACAGGTCATCCCCGTCCATGCGACCTCCAATGACGGCATCGACGAGAGGACGATCACCCCTATCGTCACCAAAGAAACCAGATAAGCGCATTCTTGTGAATCCAACGAAAGGTGAAAAATGAACAAGGGATATTTATGTCTTGTATTGCACAGTCACCTTCCTTTTGTTCGCCATCCGGAGCATGAAGATTTTCTGGAGGAGGACTGGCTGTATGAGGCGATCACCGAAACATACATCCCGCTTATCCTGGTCTTTGAGAAGCTCCTGAACGACAAGGTCGATTTCAGGATCACCATGTCCCTGACGCCGACTTTGATATCGATGCTCCAGGACAGCCTGCTGCAGGAGCGCTATCTTAAGCATATCAACAAGCTCATAGAGCTTTCGCATAAAGAAGTAGAACGCACCCGCTGGCAGCCGGAGTTCCAGAACCTGGCGCAGATGTACCTGGTGAGGTTCTACGAAGCGCGCAATACCTTCGAGCGTTACGGCCGCAACCTGGTGACGGCCTTCAAAGGGTTTCAGGACGCGGGCAAGGTTGAGATTGTCACCTGCGGGGCGACCCACGGTTATTTTCCGTTGATGGACGCCTCAAAGCCATCGGTCAGGGCTCAGGTGCGGGTGGCGGCCGCGCATTACCAACAGGCGTTCGGCAGGAAGCCCCGGGGCATATGGCTCCCCGAGTGCGGCTATTACCCCGGCGATGACGAGATCCTCAAGGAATCGGGAATAAAATTTTTCTTTACCGATGCCCACGGTATACTGCACGGCAGCCCCCGCCCGAAATACGGGGTCTTTGCGCCCGTATACTGTAAGTCCGGCGTTGCCTGTTTTGCCAGGGACCTGGAATCCTCCAAACAAGTCTGGTCGTCGGTCGAAGGATACCCGGGCGACTATGATTACCGCGAATTTTACCGGGACATCGGTTTTGACCTTGATTACGATTACATACATCCGTATATCCATCCCGACGGGATACGCATCAATACCGGGATCAAGTATTACCGTATCAGCGGCAACGACGAGAAACGGCCGTATGACCCCTACCGCGCCAGGGAGAAGGCCGCGGAGCACGCCGGGAATTTCATGTTCAACCGCGAACGGCAGGTCGAATACCTGTATGAATTGATGCAGAAAAAGCCCATCATCGTCTCTCCGTATGACGCGGAGCTTTTCGGGCATTGGTGGTATGAAGGGCCGATGTGGCTGGAATTCCTTATGCGCAAGATCTATTTTGACCAGAAGGCCATCCGCATGATCACGCCTTCGGAATACCTGGCCGAGAACCCGCGTAACCAGGTGGTCACCCCCTCGATGTCCAGCTGGGGCTGGAAGGGGTATTCCGAGATGTGGCTGCAGGGGACCAATGACTGGGTCTACCGCCACCTGCATACGGCCTCCGAGCGCATGACCGAGCTGGTAAAAACTTTTCCGCATCCTCCCAGTGAACTCTGCCGGCGCGCGTTAAACCAGGCGCTCAGGGAACTGCTCCTGGCGCAAAGCTCCGACTGGGCCTTTATCCTGGGGACCGGCACGCACGTCGGCTATGCGGTCAAACGCACCAAGGACCATCTTCTGCGGTTTACCACCCTGTATGAACAGGTGAAGCACAACTCGATCGACGAATCGTGGCTTTCCGGAATCGAGAACACGGATAATATCTTTCCCGATATAGATTACCGGGTACATCAATAGCACATTACGTCAGCCAAGCGCAAAGCGCTCCCGGAGGATTCCGGACCTCCAGTCAGATTGCTTTGCGCTTTATGTTTATGCGATGGATATTCCCAGGCACATAGCTTTTATCATGGACGGCAACGGCCGCTGGGCGCGGGAACGCGGCCTTGCGCGCACCGCGGGCCACCGCGCCGGTATTGACCGGGTGAAGGAGATCATTAAAGCGGCCTCCGAGCTTAAGGTAGAGGTGGTCACGTTTTTTGCATTTTCTTCGGAGAACTGGTCCCGCCCCCGCGGCGAGATCCAGGCATTGATGCGGTATCTGGAGTTGTTCCTTGAGCGCCAGATACGCGAATTCCACCGCAATAACATGAGGCTGGTGGTCATCGGCAGGGACGAGCCTTTATCGAAGCGCGTTTTGGCAAAGCTCGCGGATGCGCAGAAACGCACCGCGGATAATACGGGGCTGACGGTAGCGCTGGCGCTTAACTACGGTGCCCGCCAGGAGATACTGGACGCGGTCAAAAAGATCTGTCTTGAAGTTTCCCGGGGCGCTGTAGAACCCGGTGCCCTTACAGAAGAAGATTTTGGGAGGTACTTATATACGGCAGGGCTGCCGGACCCGGACCTCCTGATACGCACCAGCGGCGAGATGCGCCTGAGTAACTTTTTGCTCTGGCAGGCTTCGTACGCGGAGTTTTTCTTTTCGCAGAAACACTGGCCGGATTTCGGCAGGGATGACCTGATCGAGGCGATCAAGTCTTACCGGAAACGGGAGCGCAGGTTCGGCGGGGTCCCGCAGAAGCAGTGAAGCCCCTCGGACTTAAGTCCAGGGCTTCCTCCTGAGCAGAAAATGTACAATTCCATTCATCCCTCGGGCTCGCCAGCTCCGCTGGCAGGCCCGGGGATTTCTGCGAAGGATTAAACCAGGAGTGCCGTTATGCTGTCGAAACGGGTTTTAAGTTCTGTCATGCTGGTCCTGATCATGGTGGCGACGCTTTTTGTCGACTGGCTCTGCGGCCTGATGGTCACCGCCTTCATCATCATGGGGCTCTACGAGTTCTTTACCATACTTGAAAAGAAAGGCATCAGTATCTACAAATATTTCGGCATCCTGATGGGGGCGCTGATCCCGCTGTCGATCGTGTTCCATTTTCAGCTTACGAAAGGCTGGGAACTGCTCCTGATCGTCCTGGGGATGGTGTCGCTGATGCTCATGCAGTTCAGGCGCAGGGAGAGCTCCGGCGTCATTGTGAGTATCTCAACCACGATTTTCGGCATACTCTACGTTTCGTGGTTTTTGAGCTTTCTCATAAAGGTGAGG
>JAQTNB010000041.1 GCA_028714055.1 Candidatus Omnitrophota bacterium | reverse complement strand
CCGGTATATAATCAAGATTTCGAATTAATAGGCACGGCTTCAGAGATAGATCAGCTTGCAGACATTCAGGAGGCAACAGATGGTTTCCTGGCAGTGCAGGCCACCGATAACCCGCTATGGGTTGAGGTTGTCGGCACGGAAGAAACATATTATATCCCCACCGTTCCCGTTGCAGAGGCTCCGGAGGAGGCAGCGGTCTTCACCGTTAACGACGGGGTGACGGTTGACGAATATGTCGCTGCCATGCAAGACGGTGAATTCAGCCCCGTTGACCAGGGCGGAGAGATCAATGTCGCGGCCGTAGACTCAACAACGGCAGACAGTATTCTCGGAGAAGACGTCCTTATTTTGCGGCCGGTAACTATCGGCGGCAGCACCTATATACCCGTTGTCCCGGCAGAGGGGTCTGAACAGGTATATTTCATACCCCTGGCCAGCATTCCTTACGAGGGAGTATCCGAACCATCCGGCCCGGATCCCATCCCGGTCACGATAACCGAAGACGGCGGTGCGCAAGTTTATGCTCCGATGTTTGCGGAGCAGGAAGTACCGCTTCCGTTTATGGACCAACCGTATCTCCAGGATGAAGGCCGCGACCCGCAAGCCACGATGTTCTCGGTTGACCAGATACTGGATATCGGCGGAACGCTGGAGTGGGGACAGGAGATCGGGAGTTTACAGATCGTTGCCGATCAGGCGACGCTGAACCAGGCCGTAGCAGGGCTTGAGCAGATGATCGCTGCCGGACAAGGGGCAACAGAGGATTATCAGATCGCGCTTGACATACTCACCGGCGATATGCCTATGCCGGAAGACTCCATGGCCCTCCAGGCAGTGGTCGGTATTCTCATTAACTCCTTTCTTGACTTGAATGACTACACGCGGGAGAACAATGGCACGGTTTTCTTTGAAGCCGACGGAACGACCCCGGCAGCAGCGGCACAATCCGGGCCTGTTGATTTTTCGTTCGAGTTGTTTGCGTACGAACAGCAGGGAGATGCATACCTTCCTTATTCTCCTGACGGCTACCAGCCTCAGACAGAACAGGTATTCACAGGATGGGTCCCCGTAGATGGGGTGACCCTGGGAGAAGGGGTAACGGGAGCGGTTACGCAATTGGCCGTTGACCCGGCAGACCAGCATTCGCTTTACGGGTACATCCAGGGCATGGGCTGGGTCCGGATCGGGACAACGGATGCTGTTCCCGCAGATGTGGAGGATATGTTTAACGAACAGTTCGGCGTCGAAGAAGAAGGAGGCATCCTTCAGGCCATCGGCACCGGGTTTGGTTATATAATCGATGTCCCCGAAGCCTGGGTCGGGGCAGCCATCTTTGATGTCGGAGAAATTTTTGGCGACGAGAATCTCCAGGCGGTAGGATTAAGCACTATCGGCTATACCTGGATAGGCGACCTGGCCGGCATTGACACCGAGTTTGCCCTTAACTGGGCTTTCGATGTCGATATTCCTGATAATGAGATACTTTGGCGCCAGGCTTCCTACGATTTCATGTCGATGTTTAACGAAGTCGGGGCAGCCGCCTACGAGAACGGGGATACCGGAGCAATGTTTTTAGCCGGGGCGGGCAAATTCGTCTGGACGGCGTTTGAATTCTATACCTTGAGTACCGTGTTTTCAGGAGCAGGAGAGTTGATCGCAGGCGGAGAAGGGGCAGCAGCATGGCAGACAGCCGCCGCGTATATACTGACCGAAGCCGGCCCGCGGGCAATGATGCTTCCGATGTATGCCCAGATGGGGGAGCAGGCCTGGGCGCTTGTTTCAGGGGACCTTGAAGGAGGCGAGCAGTGGGTTGCGGCAACCGATTTGATTTCTTTCTTCGGAGGCAGCGCCACCATGACCGTAGTCAGCGGTGTCCGCCAGGGCAGGGTAACGGACCTGAGGAGCGCAGGCACGGCGGCTGCCACGGATGCGGTTCGTAACGTCGTTTTCATAGGCTCTACCGCCGCAAGCGAAGCCTTGTTTGGCACTCCCGTGCCGGGCCTGACACCCGTAGCGGGAGTAACGGTCGCAGACATATACAATCATTTCCGCCCTCAAACCTCATCGAGTACCGATATCGTCGCCCAGGAGACAAATTACGCGGAAACTTTGCAACCGGTTGAACACACGATTACCATTGACCAGGCAACCGGCCTGGTTATCGATGATTTTGTCGCCAGAGACATAAACGGAAACGTTATTGCAGCCGGCCGCGTTATCACGAATCCCCAGACAGGGGCGCAAGCATATCGTGTGGTGAATGATACCGCCAGCCCCGCTGCTTCGCAAGCGACTTCGGCGGTCATGTCCGGAGTTTCCGGTATCGTCGGAGAAGTCAATGCGAGCGAAACAGCGATTGTCCCTGTGCAGCAGGATCCTTTTGCTATCGCTCCGACCGGAGCCGTTACCGTTCCCCGTTTGAGCGAAGGCCCGGTTGCTGCTGGTTCGTCGGTACCGGTTTTTGTGGGAGAGCTTAATTCGGTTACCGTTGCTCAGCCGGCCGATAGCGCCGGCTCAACACGCGGTCTGCTTGGGAGTGATGAGGCCCTGGGGCTTGAGGCCAGGCTGAATGAAACGCTGGAAGGCAATTACCTGTTGCAGGGACGGGATGTCGGAACGGCTAACCTTGCGCAAGACCCTCTCTTTGGACCAAATCTCTTCTCGGCTCAACCCGAGATGACACAGCGTCCGGGCACCATTTTTGTATTAGCGGATTCCGATCCGGAAGTCGTAGGCAGTGCCCGGGAATGGGTAAAGGACAGCATGAGCGTAAACGATGATTTCGTGATCGTTACCAGTTGGAACGAGCTTGCAGAAGTGCTCGCGCTTCCCGGGGAATCTCCGAGCTCGGTTGTCATAACGCTCCACGGCGGCGAATCCGCTTCCCTATCATCGCCAATAGCCGGGTTAGAGCTGCCCAATACGGCTACCGGTGAGGTTGATATTGTAAGCGGCGGTGACATGGGAGACTTATTGAGGGGTGCTGGCGTGAATGGCGAGAATACGGCGCTTGTGATTTTTAATAGTTGCAACTCCGCTTCCGGGCCCCAAGGGACGCGCTTTATCGATGCGGTAGCCACTAATTTTGCTACTCATGGCCTGTCTGTCGGAAATGGCGATGGCGAAGTGCGAATCGTAGGAGGCCGCGGTTATATCGTATATACGCCGGGCACGGGCGGCACGCCGGAGTTCCACGCGACAATGATTAATCCTGACGGATTTGTTACGGATGACTGGAGAGATGCGGTTCCTAACCTGGGTACCAGGAGGAGGTGATAAGCGCGGTAATGTTTTGTGCCATTTTTTCTTGACAAACCGCACCCGCGCCGCTATAATTATTCAAATAAATTAACCTTTAAGCTGGCTCATGAGAAGCTGGCAAGGTGAGCAATGGCCCATACGAACGCAAAAACCATACCCAACCGGACTGAAGAAACAGCGGTTGGGTTTTTTATTGCCTAAAACCATGAAAGAGAAAGCAAAAGTCCTGGATAATGAAGCGCTCTCCCGGAGCCTGATACGCATCGCCCACGAGATACTGGAGAAAAACAAGGGGACCGACGAGCTGTGTCTGATAGGCATACGCACCCGGGGGGCATATCTTGCGCGCCGGCTCGCAGACTGTATTAAAAGGATAGATAACGCGCTCGTCCCGGTCGGGTCCCTGGATATCACGCTATACCGCGATGACCTGACACTGGTTGCCGCTCAGCCGGTGGTGCATAAAACCGAGATCGGTTTTGATATTACCGCCAAGAACGTTATTTTGGTCGATGACGTGTTGTATACGGGGAGGACGATAAGGGCGGCGCTGGATGCCTTGATCGACTTCGGCAGGCCAAAAAACATACAACTGGCCGTTTTAATCGACCGCGGCCACCGGGAACTGCCGATCCGGGCCGATTTTGTCGGCAAGAACATCCCGACGGCGCAGAGCGAAACCGTCGAGGTAAGGCTCCAGGAAGTGGACGGCAAAGATGAGGTCGCAATCGTTGAAAAAGGATAGAAAAACCGGCTATGCTGTGGAAGCGTAAAGACCTTCTGGGACTGGAAGAACTTACCCCCGAGGAAATAGGGTTTATCCTGAGTACCGCCGAATCTTTTAAAGAGGTGACCACGCGCGAGATAAAAAAAGTCCCTGCCCTGCGCGGAAAGACCGTGGTCAACCTGTTTTACGAGCCTTCCACCCGTACGCGTATCTCTTTTGAGATCGCCGCAAAAAGGCTTTCCGCAGACGTTATCAACATCGCCACCGAGACTTCCAGCGTGCAGAAGGGCGAAACCCTGATCGATACCGGGACGAATATCGAGGCGCTGAAGGCCGATATCATCGTCATGAGGCACAACTGTTCCGGGGCGGCGGCGATCCTGGCGCGCCATGTCGGTATCAGCGTTGTCAATGCGGGAGACGGGTGGCACGAACATCCTACCCAGGCGCTCCTGGATATGTTTACCCTGAAAGAAAAGCTCGGCAGGATCAAGGATATGAAGGTGAGCATCGTCGGCGATATCGCGCATTCGCGGGTCGCCCGCTCCAATATCTGGGGCTTGACAAAGCTGGGCGCGCGCGTTACGGTATGCGCCCCTCCGATGCTGATCCCTCCGGGGATAGAGCGCATGGGCGTTTCGGTCACGCACCGGATTGAAGAGGCGCTGCGGGAAGCAGATGCGGTCAATGTGCTGCGCATGCAGTTTGAGCGCGACACCCAGGGAGCGTTCCCGTTACAATTGGAGTATTTTCAGGATTTCGGCATCACGCAGGAACGGATCCAAAAAGCCAAAAAAGGGATACTGGTCATGCATCCGGGGCCGCTTAACCGCGGCATCGAGATCGAAAGCAGCGTTGCCGACGGGGAAAATTCCGTGATCCTTGAACAGGTCACCAACGGTATTGCCGTGCGCATGGCGGTGTTGTTCCTGGTTTCCCAGGGGCGCGAGCAGAAGAATGAAGATCTTAATTAAACATCCCAGGGTTATCGATCCGGTCCAGGCGCTTGACGGCGTACGGGACATCCTGATCGAGCACGGCAAGATAAAAAAGGTGGCTGAGGGCCTGCAGGATGAGGCCGCGAGGGTCATCGATGCCTCAGGATGCATCGCGCTTCCCGGCCTGGTAGATATGCATGTGCATCTGCGGGAACCGGGGAGAGAAGACAAGGAGACGATTGCCAGCGGTACAAGGGCCGCGCTTTTCGGCGGAGTCACCAGCGTCCTGGCGATGCCAAACACCGCCCCCGCGATCGACTCTGTCGCGCATATACGCCTCCTGAAAGAGCGCATCAGGAAGACCGCCGCAGCCAATGTCTATATATGCGCGGCCATAACCAAAGGGCGCCAGGGGAAAGAGTTGACGCCATTCGCACAGCTGAAGGCCGAAGGCGCTTTGGCTATCAGCGATGACGGCTCGTCGGTTGATTCGACGGCACTGATGTTTGAGGCCTTTAAATCCGCCAAAGAACACGACCTGCTGGTCATTTGCCATTGCCAGGATAGCGCGCTGTCAGGTTCGGGCGTAGTCAACCTTGGCTTTACCTCTACGCGCACCGGGCTGCGCGGGATTTCAAGCGAATCGGAATTCAGGAGGGTCGAACGGGACCTGGGATTGGCTGCTGAGGCCGGAGCACGGGTGCACATTGCGCATGTAAGCTGCCGGGAATCCGTTGCGCTCATTGCCGCAGCCAAGAAAAAGGGGGTCCGGGTGACCGCCGAGACCGCCCCCCATTATTTTACCTTGACGGAAGAGTCCGTATTAGGTTACGATACCAATATGAAGATGAATCCGCCGTTGCGCAGCGCAGAGGACCGCCAGGCGCTGCGTCAGGCGCTTGGGGACGGCACGATCGATATCATTGCCTCGGACCATGCTCCGCACACGGAGAACGAGAAGGAAATAGAGTTTGAGCGGGCGGAATTCGGCGTGATCGGCCTCCAGACCGAGCTTTCCCTTGCCATAAACGAACTTCTTGAGCCGGGATTCCTGGATTGGACAGGGCTGGTGCAAAGGATTTCTTTGGCACCGGCCAGGGTCCTCGGGCTTCATAAGGGGACTCTTGGCATCGGCGTTGACGCGGATATTGTGATCGTCGACCCGCGCAAAGACTGGGTGGTTACGAAAGAGAGCCTTGTTTCCAAATCAAAGAATTCTTCTTTTCTCGGGAAAAGGCTTCCGGGTACGGTAGCATACACGATTTGTAACGGCGTGCTGGCCTACGAAAACCAGCGGGAAGCACCCCAGCATCCAAAAGGAGGCGGATAAAGATGGAATTCGTAGCGGATTTACACATACATTCCAAATATTCCCGCGCCACCTCCAAAGACATGGATATCGAGCATATAGCGGAATGGGCCAAATATAAAGGCATCACCCTGATGGGGACAGGAGATTTTACCTACCATCTGTGGCTTGAGGAGTTGAAATGCCGCCTGGAGGATACCGGGGCAGGGCTTTTTAAATATAAGGATGTGTATTTTATGCTGACCGCCGAGATCAGCAGCATCTATTCGAAAGGCGGGAAAGGCCATCGTATCCACAACGTGATCTGCGCCCCGTCTTTCAAGACGGTCGATAAGATCAACGATACGCTCTCCCGTTACGGGAACCTTTCTTCTGACGGAAGGCCGATACTGGGGCTCGATGCCGCGGAGCTTGCGCGGATAATCTTTGATATCGACGAAAATTGCATGGTCATCCCGGGGCATATCTGGACGCCGTGGTTTTCGCTTTTCGGCTCGATGTCCGGTTTTGACAGGATAGAGGATTGCTTTGAAGGGCAGGCCTCAAAGATATTTGCCCTGGAGACCGGCCTTTCCAGCGACCCGGCGATGAACTGGCGGCTTTCGGCGCTCGACCGCTTTGCGCTTATCAGCAATTCCGACAGCCATAGCCCTTCCAAGATCGGCCGGGAGGCAAATATCTTTAACTGCGGCTTAAGCTATCAGGAGATACGCGAGACCCTGCGTACCAAAGACAGGAAAAAGTTTTTGTCGACCATTGAATTTTTCCCGGAGGAAGGCAAATACCATTTCGACGGCCACCGCGCCTGCGGGGTCCGTTTCTCTCCGCGGGAGACCAAGGCGCACAATAACCGCTGTCCGCAATGCGGCAAGGCGGTAACCGTGGGGGTGATGAACCGGGTCGAGCAGCTTGCGGACAGGCCCGAAGGGTTTGTCCCGTCGGATGCGATACCGTACAAGAACCTTATCCCTTTAGATGAGATCATCGCCGAAGCAAAAGGGGTCGGCAAAAACTCGGTTGCCGTAGAACGGGAATACCGCAGTCTCGTGGGAAGGCTCGGGACTGAGCTGGATATATTGCTTAAGATCCCCTCGGAAGAATTGATAAAGAATTTTCCCCGGCGCGTTGCCGATGGGATCATGCGCGCCCGCCAGGGTAAGGTCAATATCCAGGCAGGCTATGACGGAGAATACGGCATTATCTCGCTTTTTGGACCCGAGGAGAAAAGCCAGGAAGGCGAAAAACAACTGAGTCTTTTTTAACGATATATGCCCCTGTCGCCCAATGGATAGGGCACTGGCCTCCGGAGCCAGGAGTACAGGTTCGAATCCTGTCAGGGGCATAATTACCATACAGTAGGCGCCATGCGTAAAAAGGTCATCGGAATAATCGGTGGACATCAATGTAATAAGGAAGTGGAGCAATTAGCCCATAATTTAGGCAAAAAACTGCCAAAAGTGGCAGAAATTCTTGTTTGCGGCGGTTTAAGTGGAGTAATGAAGCATGTTTGTTCTGGATTTAAGGCTTCCGGAGGCACGGTTATCGGCATTATTCCGGGCTATGATAAAGATGAGGCAAATGCCTTTGTTGACATTGTGATCCCTACGGGCATGGGCCTGGCAAGGAATGTGCTGGTGGTAAAAAGCGCAGATGCGGTCATAGCCCTTCCGGGAGGCGCAGGGACACTTTCTGAGATCGCATATTGTTTGCAGTTTTCCATACCGGTCATTAGTTTGAAGTCCTGGAAGATACCGGGCGTGATCAGCGTTCATTCGGTTTCCGCGGCAGTCGGCACCGCTCAAAGATTATTGCATAGGAGTCAACGATGAAAGCTATTTTAATGGTTGAAGACGGAAAAGTTTTTACGGGCCAGGCTTTTGGGGCACAGCGGGATGCTGTCGGAGAATTGATCGTCAATACGGCGGTGGTAGGATGGCAGGAGATGCTTACCGATCCTGCCAACTGCGGAAAGATACTGCTTCTGACGTATCCTTTGATCGGCAACTACGGTTTTGCGGGTAAATTCAACGAATCGAAGAAGATCTGGGTTTCGGGTTTG
>JAQTNB010000040.1 GCA_028714055.1 Candidatus Omnitrophota bacterium | reverse complement strand
CCTTTATCTCTTTGCGCGTATCTGCCGCGGCCTTGCTCTTCCAGGCCTGAGGAAAATCGCAGGCAAAATCCTTGAGGTTACCCATAGAAGCAGGCTTCATCCTGCAGCAGGGCCAGATCCCTCCCGAAGAATCTATATAGGCTGAAGCAATGCCGGCATAACAAGGCAAAAGCTCTTCTTGCGCGGCCAGGGCTTCTTCGACGTATTTGTAATATCGGTAACGCATGCCTTGTATAAGCCGGGGGATAAACCGCGCCTGCCTGCGGGAAAATTGCTTCCGGAATAAGGCGATGGCTTTATAATAGTCCTCGCGCTCCGGCTGAAGGCCGCTGCCGAAATTATGCAGCTCTGCGCGTTCATCGGCGATCTCGGTTATGTAGGAATCCGGCTCGGCAGCTTTTACAAATTCAAAGATCTCGGGGCAGTCGGCGACGTTGAATTTTGAGATTGTCGTGTTGAACCCGATGAAAAGGTTGTTGTGCCTTTCCTGCAAGGCCTTCAGGCGGCGGTGGCAATCCTGGAATTTTCCGAAATTCCCCTCAACGCCCCTGATGCGGTCATGCTTATCCCCGGTGTTATCCAGGGACAAATTGATGATGATGCCCGTATGCCGGCAGGACCCGAGGATCTCCCGCATCTTATGCTCGACCGCTTCCGGAAGCAGGCAGTTGGTCGGGATATTTATGGCAAGCGGCCGGTTGTGCGCGGCGATAAACTTGACGACCGGGACCAGGTTTTCGCTTAAGAACGGTTCCCCTCCGCCGATGGTGACCCAGAGGGGCGAACGCCCCAGCGAACGCAGGACCTTTTCCCATTCGGATATGCCCAGCTCCTGCGCGGGGGGCTGCTCCCACATTAAACATGTCTTACAGCGGGAATTGCATTTATACGATATGCAAAGTGTCAGGCTGACGGGTAAGGGGGGCGGCAGGCCGAAGCGCCGGGATAACCGGTAGCGGAAAAAAACAGGCGCGCAATAAAGATACTTGGCCGGCCGGGCAAAGCTGATCCTCAACGGTCTCTCCTTTGCACGACCTTGACCTTCATCGTGGGAAACAGGAATTTGCCGGGCTCAAGCCGCGGGGACTCATTCACCCTCCTGCAGGCAAGCGAGCGCGACGGCATCTGCCTGTTCGTATTGGATATGATGGCAGTGTATTCCGGAGGCGCAAACGAGCAATCGACGGCAAGGCTGATCCCTTCGGAAGGGTTGAAGACCTGAAGCGCCGAGACATGGCGCACCTGGCCTTCCCATACCTTTTCCCATCCGCTCTCCCGGTTAGATGAAAGGGGGAAAAGCGCGGTCTTGGCCGAATAGGGGACCAGGTATTCCTCAAAGGCCTCGGGAAGCGTTACTACGAACCCTTCCCCTTCCAGGTATTCCCGGCGGAGGAGCTGGGTCTCTATGTTATAGACAATGGTGTTTTCATCTTCCAATTCGATCCTGACCACCTGGACAAGCGGGCTGTCCCACCATTTCCCCGTCGCCACCAGCCGGTGTTCATTTTCTTTTCTGATTTCCCAGACCCCGGCAAGAGACAGGTAGCTGGCGCGGGCGGAACTGGCCTCCTGATAAATTCCGGGGTAGTTGGTCAATTCTTTCCCCTCCCAGGATACCATGCTGTAACCGTCGTTGAAGAATACGCTCAGGGGCCCCCGGCGTATTTCCTGGGCAGCCCTGGCTCTCTGTGCGGATTGTTCTAAACCGGCATTGCTTTCAAAAAAGCTGAGCCTTCCGGAAAACAAATGGCTCCTGCCCTGAGGCAGGTTCACCGGTTCAAAAGGAGTGGAGATGAGCACCAGAGAATGTGTTTCCTCAAGGTGTAGGGATAATCTTTCCAGCAAATTCGCCGGCGTACCCGGGCCGTTGCGTAAATCAATGCCGATGCCCGGGAAAACCGACTCCGGGGATTCAAACCCCTTGATCAAAAGCAGGCCGGAAAGCTTATCCGGAAAGTCCAGCCCCTCCCGGCTTATCCCCGGGCCGGGTAACGTCCCGCCTCCCGAATAATGCTGCGCCTCCTTATATCCTTCTTTCAGGTTAAGCTGGACCTGCACGCCGCTTAACTGAAGCCCTTGCCCGGAAACGATCTCAACGCGCAGGTCCAGGCACCCCTGGCCGATCCGGAAATCCCATGATTGTTTCATCCCCGTCGAAGGCCAGGAGGCAACGGCACGCAGGCCGTTATCGCCCCTTTTTTCCACCTGCCAGATAGCGTCGCTATTACGATACAGCACTCCCCCTTCGTAAAACTCGGCATCCAGCCCGCCGTTTTTTGTTACGGCCGTGCCCTTGTAGTAGATATCCATCCTTCCGTCATTAAAGGCGAGCCTTATGCCTTCATGTTCCACGCTGCTGCGGGAAGTCAGGTAAACCTGCCGCTTTTCGGCTCCGTGTATGTTGCGTGCCAGCACATAGACGTAGTAACCGTCTTTGAACTTCACCACCTGCACCGGGACGAAAACTTCCCTCAGGCTCTTCAGCGACGCCTCCAGCGCGTCAAGGTTCTTTTCCGCGTATTGATACAGCCCGGTCCTATTGCAGGAGATGAATTCATCAAGGATGGTCTGCCGCTCCACCCAATCCCCGTCGAAGGTGCGCAGCATAAGCACGTCAAATTTGGTAAAATTTTCAAGGAACGTCTGGGGATCTTCATAAAAACCCACCATATCAACGTCGAGGCCCGCCGCAAAAGCCGGGTAAGCCTGGGGGCGCTGCTTTCCGGCCGCCCACATAGTCCCCGGCCAGATGACTCCCACCCTCAATGCCCTGCCCGGGGCAAGCGTTTCTTTATGCTGAGCTATTTCATCCAGAAGGTCGCGGTAATTCTCCACCTTCTCCTTGTAACCCTTCGGGTAATGCCTGAGCCAGTCATCCTCAAAATAGTAACCGTAGCGGGAAAGGTCGGAATATAAAAACTTCTTCAGGGCGCCGGGGAACTTTGATAACTGCAAAGCCCGCTCTGCCGGAAAATAAGCCAAAAACAGGTATTGGAACAGCCCGGCGCAAACAAGAACGCCGGCAGCAAATACTTTAAGCCGCCCGGAGCGGATATTGATTATCCCCAGCGCAATGATCAACGCCAGCGGCGCCAGGGCCGGCATGATGTAACGGCCGGCCTTAACACCAATGAAGGTAAAAACTGCCAGCGGCACAAGGAACCAAAAAACGATAAAAGGCTTATGCGGTAACCGCGAACGCAAAAAAACATAAACTGCCGGGAAGAAGATAAGGGAAAAGAGCCAGGAGACCTGGTAGGGGAAGATCGCGCCCAGGTAATACAGCAGGCCGGGGACTTCGCCTGAACGGCGCGTTGCGCTCATTAACCCCCGGCCAAATTCACAATACCGAAGGATGCCCCGGATATTGGTCATATCCCCCCGGAAAACATCCGGAAACCGAAGGACATACCATATCAGCGAAAACAAAACCGTAATATACAGGGCGAGAAGCGCATTTTTCATCCTCTCCCTGCGCGCGGGCAAGCTTGGGCCGGATTGAAAAACCGAATAGGCCCAGGGCCCGATAATAAAGAACCCTGCCGTCCATTTCGTCAGAAAAGCAAGGGCCGCCGTGAACCCGAACAACAAAGAGGCGTTCCTCCTGGCAAAACCCTCTGAATACAGCAGGCAGCAGATACTAAGCGCGGTGACGGCAGTAAGAGGAAAATCCAGCATGCAGAAATTGGACATGCCGGACACCATCGGGAACATGGCGATGACGAAAGCGGCAAGGAGCCCCGCGCCTTTTGTCCCCCCGGCCTTTTTGCCGATGAAATACATCGATACCAAAAGCATCAGCAAGAAGAAAAGGTTCACCCTGATAATGCCGGCCTTGCTGAAAGGCGCCCCCATATTGAAAAGCGCGGCGGTCACATAATAGAGCGGAGGATATACAAACCGCAGCAACGCGGGTATCTGGTCAAGGCTATGGGGAAAAGATTTAAAAAAATTGCTATAGGTGTGGGCGGCTACCAGATGGATAGACTCATCGGCGTGAAGAGGAAAATAATAATACGCTTTATTTAAGGGGTAATTGACCGCGGCATAAAGCAGGACGATCGCCGCCAGGGCCAGCGGGACCGCAAACCTGCGCAGCAGCGGCAGGCGGGAAAAAAGCCTGGTGAATTCTTTAATGTTCATCCTGAAATTCACGTAGCCAAAAATGCCAATAATTTATGAAGATAATCCCCTATCCCTTCTTCATACCTGCAATTCAGATAAGAACAGTCTTTCGGGCAGGACACCATCGCCTTGACTGTCCGGGAGACCGCCGGGGAAGCCCAGACCTGCCGCAGGGATTGCCGGGCCAGGTCCCCTACCGGCCCTCCATAAGAACAAAATTGCATCTTTCCTTCGGGGTCAA
Source organism: Candidatus Omnitrophota bacterium (assembly GCA_028714055.1). Classification (GTDB taxonomy): domain Bacteria; phylum Omnitrophota; class Gorgyraeia; order Gygaellales; family Profunditerraquicolaceae; genus JAQTNB01. Next base: position 4,004 of record JAQTNB010000040.1, on the reverse strand, counting down.
GCTCGAACGCCCGCAGGAATGCCCGGCACTTTTTTTTCGGCACCGGCAGGCGCTGCGGAAACAGGTAATATTCCCGCAGAAGCTTCAGCTGTTTTACGCTGTTAGAGACGGCGCGCGTCTTTGCCTTCAGGGCGATAAGCCTGTCGAACTCGCCCGCGACCGCCTCTTTCTCCCTGGGCCACAGTTCGTGTTCCGATAAACTGCTCCCCTGGAGCTGGTCCGGCGCGCAATAAAACCCCTGGAAAGAAATATGCACGCGGTTTTTCTCCGCGAAATCAGCCAAAGAGCAAAGCTCTCCGATGTTGCAGCCCATCACCACGGTGCTCAGCTGCACCGGGAGCTTTTCTTTAAGCAGCGCGACCGCGTCCATTATCTTCTGCCAGCTCCCCTTGCCGCGCACCCGGTCCTGCACTTCTTCGCGCGCGCTTTCAAGGGAAACGGAGACGATGTCTATGTTGCTTTCGGCGAGGCGGCCTGCGACGCTGCTGTCAATGAGCGTGCCGTTTGTGCTCAGGATGGTGATAAGCCCTATCTCATCGCAGAAACGCGCGATCTCAAAGAAATCTTTGTGTAAGAGAGGCTCGCCTCCGGAAAGGCAGACCGGGAAAGCCCCCAGGTGACTTTTGAGGCTGCGTAATATCTTTTTCCAATCCTCCGCGCCGAGCTCCCGGTGGTCCTGGTAACGGAGAAAACAATGCCGGCAGCGTAAATTACAGCGCCAGGTAAGATTGATATCCACCCGCGCCGGCCGGGCCGGCCTCAGGGGGGACAAAACCGCATCTAACCTGCGGGACAAAAAACACAGACCTGCCGCTACGACTTTAGGTTTTATCATGAGTGGCTTCCTATGGATGGAGGTACGCAGGACAGTATACTAATTATATCATACTGCGGATAAAAGGGAAGGCTGCAAAACAAAGCCGCTGCTCCTGACCCGGAGGCAGCGGCGTTCGCGAAATTGCGGCGCTTCAAAGGCTTTCGTTTTCAATAAAAGAGGCGACCCTCTCCCTGATCCGCTCCCGTATTTTCCTGAATACCGTAAGCTTTTCTTCTTCGCTCCCCTGCGCCGCGGCAGGATCTTCAATATCCCAATGGATTGCTTTATATGTGCCGGGGAAAAACGGGCAGGCCTGCCGCGCGTTATCGCAAACAGTGATCACAAAATCAAACTGCTGCTTTAAAAACAGAGAAACCGGCTTTGACTCCTGCCGTGAAATGTCCACTCCTGCCTCCTGCATCACCTTGACCGCGAGAGGATTGACAGACGCAGGCTTGATCCCGGCGCTCAAGGCCTCAAACCTTTCTCCGGCCAGAGACCGGAGAAATCCCTCTGCCATCTGGCTGCGGCAGGAATTCCCGGTGCATAAAAATAAGACCCTTTTCTTCATTTACGGCGCCTCCCCGGCCCAGGCAATGGCCTGGCGGTAATCTTCAAAAACCTGCGACTTATTGGCGGTCTTGATCTTTTCCCCCTGGGACCAGAGGGTATGCCATGCCTCGGAAAACCCCCGCGCAACCAGGATCGCGGACTTTCCCGCGCCGATCATCTCTTCGTGGGCGGTATGAAACATCCGTATCTTCTGCAGGTCCTCGGGCGTCACAAGGCCAAATTCCAGCTTCCGGTGGTCAAAGAGCATGCTGCCGTCCTTTACGAAGCGCGGATGGCGCAGGATATCCTCTGCCATGGCTATGAAATCTGCCGCGTTCATCAGGCCCTCTGTCGTTACCCGCAGTAACCCCGCTCGATCGTCAAACGTTATGGCGTATTCCATGGCCTAACCGTTTAAATAAGCCTTCCTTGTGCGTTCAGGGAACCTCTCAATGGCATAACGCAGCATGGTCCGGGGCATCGTTTTGTAATGCTTTTTAAGGAACCGCTCTTCCGCGGCCCTGTCCCGCTTGCCGACCTCGCGCAGCATCCATCCGGCCGCCTTATGGATCAGGTCGTGCTCATCGGAAAGCAGGGCCTCGGCAACCTTGAACGTATCGCGGAATTGCTTCCTCTCTATAAAATGGAACGTCGCTACGATAGCGATCCTCCGCTCCCAAAGAGACGCCGACCTTGCCAGCCGGTACAACACGGCCTTTTCTTTATCATACAGGTAGTCTCCGACGATCTGCCTTGCCGTCAGGTCAACCAGGTCCCAATTGTTGATATAACGGGTGTGCCGTAAATAAGCTTTGTAGACCTTATGCCTGCCGGATCGGCCGGACTTTTGGTATCGCAGGATGAGCAGGAGCAGCGCCAGGAGCCTTTCCTCATGGATGCCTGACGCAAGAAGCCGCAGCGTTTCGGAAAGAGAAAGGCCGGAATACTGGTTTGCCAGGCTCCGTAACACCGGCACTTCAACCCCCAGGAAGATATCCCCTTCGGCATATTCTCCCGGCCCGGTCTTAAAGAACCCCTGCAAGATTTTTGCTTTTGCCGGATTGCGGCGCTTCCTTAACTCGGCTTTCAGGTCTTTCAGGCGCCTGCCTTTTATCATCGGAATGGGTTTATGGCGGGTCAATACGAGCGGGTTAGAGCCACTTTTTGCGCTTAAAGAAATGAAGCATGGTGATGGTCAAAAGGATCATAGCGGCGATGACGGCGGGATACCCCCAGCGGCTTGAGAGCTCGGGCATATGCTTGAAGTTCATCCCGTAAAGGCTGGCGATGAGTGTCAGAGGCATCATGATGGTCGTGATGACGGTAAGGGTCTTCATGATCTCATTCAGGCGGTTTGAGATAACGGAGACATACGCCTCCATGGCGCCGGTGACGATGTCCCGCGAAGTGCCTACGGTATCGTTGAGCCTGACAAGGTTGTCATAAATATTGCGGAAATACATGAGGTTTGCCGGCAGGATATGCGGCACATCCCCCCGGGAGATGATGCTCATCACGTCGGCCTGCGGGCCGATGGTGCGGCGCAGGTACATGATCTCATTTTTAAGGAAGTATATTTTCTTCAGGGTCTGGTTGGAGGGCTCGCGGAATAATTCGTCGCTCATGTCGTCCACCATATCGTCAAATTCCTGTATCACCGGGAAGTAGCTGTCCACCAGCGTGTCCAGCAGCGAATACAGGAGGAAATCCGCTCCGTTCTTGATGATCGGGGATTGCTTGCGTACCCGGTCCTTGCTGGTGGCAAACGCGCCGCTGCCTTCGCCGTGGCTGGTGATCAGAAAGTTTGCCCCCAAGCAGAAATCCCTTTCGTCCGTGCGTATCCTGGTGCGCTCCTGTTCCAGGCGTTCCATGGAGAACATGATGAGGAAGGCATAGTCTTTGAAGTTCTCTATCTTCGGCCTGGCATTAGGCATGATGAAGTCTTCAATAGTCAAAGGGTGGAGGTTGAATATTTCGGTGAGTATATCAATATCCTCGTCGTCAATGATGGAAAAGTCTATCCACAGGACGCAGGAAGGGTCCTTGAGCGCCCCGCGCATCTCATCCGGGGAGAGCTTTTGGGTGTTAAAGCCTTGCTGGGGGTGGTAGAGGAATGTCTCGTACATCGCGGAATGTTTACGGTTAACGTTTTCCCGATAGATTACTGTTCAATATTCAAGAGGCATTATACTTCAAGCGCCCGCGCATTGCAATACTTCTGTTCATCGGCGCGGTAAGGATTAAACCCTGCAGGCGCAGCCTTTATTCCGTAAGATCTCTATTTGTTTTTTAGGGGGATCCACAAATACGGATTGCTTCCTGCCGCCTCTGGCGAGCCTATGGTCCAGCTTACTGCGATGGCTATAGCCCCTGCTTTCCATCTCCCGGATGAGCAGCGTATGCCGTGCATACAGGGCCGCGAGCCTCCCTTTCCATCGGAGGGTTTCCGGGTGCCTGGAATACCCTTTTTTATTCCCGGTCAGCACAGACCATACCGCGTGCAGCTCCCGGTGCTCACCCAAAAGGTGGTTACGGCACAATTTCTTCGGCGCGATATCCCAGATCCTCATAATGGCCGGCGCTATTCCAGGGCCCCTGTCTTGCAGACTTTGCCGAAGAGCCGCGCGCTTTTCCT